>JAKLIS010000033.1 GCA_022709485.1 Elusimicrobiota bacterium
GGGGATGGCCATGGCGGCCGCTCGACTGAATCTTCCGGCCATTATGGTGACTTCAGGCGCTCGCCGATGGGAGGTCACGGAGGCCACGGGGAAACCGGAAGAATTTAAAAAGAAAAAATCAGCCGATCCATATGATCTTTTATCGGAAGCCTTATTCCTAAAAAAAGGAAATTCAGGAACCGACTCTTTTAAAGAATGCATTTTGGCGCAGGACAATCATGCGTCTCATGCGTTGGATTTAACCTTGGAAGCGATGGGCATTTGTTTGCCGGGAGTATCAACGGCCCCGGCCCAATCTGCCAGGCGGCATGAACTTGCATATGCTTCCGGTCAACGCGTCGTCAGCTTGGTGGGGACCGCTTTTACATTTCGGCGCGTTTTATCCCTGAATGCCTTTTTGAACGCAATCCGGCTAAATGCCGCTCTCGGAGGTGCTCTTGACATATCGATTCATTTGACTGCGATTGCCCACGAGGCGGGGGTGGCCCTCACGGTGGATATGTTCGACAAGATCGCCCAGGAAACGCCTCAGCTTTGCCGTCTGGGCGGCGTGGGCGAAAAAGATCCGCATCGCATTGAAGATTTGGATCGCGCGGGCGGCGTATGGGCGGTATTAAATGTTTTGAAGGATGTGATTCATCCCACCACGACTGTTTGCGGGAAAGGGGCTTTGGAATTGGCACGGACGAATATTTCACGGGATCCGCATGTCATTTTGAGTCGTAAGCCTTACCATAAGCAGAGCGGGATTGGCGTTTTAAAAGGCAATTTGGCCGTCAAAGGCGCCATGTTCCTTTTGAATCAAGTAATTCCCGAGCTTTCTGTTTTTCGAGGGCCGGTGGCATGCTTTAATGATGAAATTGAGGCCGCTTACGCTTTGAGTCAGGGAAAAATTAAAAAAGGAACGGCTCTAGTCATAAGAGGTCAAGGACCGAGGGGCGGACCCGGCTTGCATCTTTTGCGGGTATTGCCGGCCTTAATGCATGAAAAGGGCCTGAATAATGTCATTCCCCTTCTCACTGATGGCCGCTTGCCGGATTCTCCGGCAGGCTTATTTGTCAGCCTCATGTCTCCGGAGTCTGCCGTTCAGGGACCTTTGGGCGTTCTTCGGGATGGAGACATCATTGATATCAATATAGAGGAGCGGCATTTGGGAGTTCGTTTGACAGACACGGACTTGAAAGTTCGTATGGCGCGTTGGCAATCTCCCGAGCCAAAAACTCAAAAAGGATTTCTTAGCCGCTATTCGCGGCACGTGTCCGAAGTTCACGAAGGAGCGATTTTGAAGTAAATAAATCAGTAAACATCATGAAAACAAAAACGAAAAACAAAAAAGAAATTACTAAAGAAGATTTAGGTTTAGGAAAAGAATTAACCGGCGCCCAAATTCTTGTGGAAGCTCTGATAAAAGAAGGCGTTTCCCAAATTTTCGGAATTCCCGGAGGTTCTTTGTTACCGGCTTTCGACGCGCTTTACGGTTCAAAGGTTAAAGTTGTTTTGACGCGGCACGAGCAGGGGGCCGCGCACATGGCCGATGGTTACGCGCGCGCCACGGGAAAAGTGGGAGTGTGCATTGCCACCTCCGGCCCGGGAGCCACCAACCTTGTCACGGGGCTGGCCACCGCCAATATGGATTCCATTCCCGTGGTCGCCATAACAGGTCAAGTGGCCACGCATCTCATTGGAAACGACGCTTTCCAGGAGGCTGACGCAACGGGCGTCATGCGGCCGGTCACCAAACATAACTTCATGGTGAAAAATATCCAAGATTTGCCGCGGGTGCTTCAAGAAGCTTTTTATATTGCGCGCACCGGCCGGCCGGGGCCCGTTCATGTCGATATTCCGGTGGATATTCAACGCGCCAAACTCAAATTCGAATGGCCGGACAACATTAACATTCGCTCCTACAAGCCTAAATTGGTGGGGCATCCTCTTCAAATTCAACGGGCCATTGATCTCATTGGAAAATCCGAGAAGCCGCTTCTGTATGTGGGCGGAGGCGCAATTTTGTCGGGGGCGAAGGACGAATTGGTGGCTTTGTCTGAAAAGGCGGGAATTCCCGTGGTGCACACCTTGATGGCCAATGGGGCCTTCCCGTTTGATCATCCCAATTATGTCGGTATCATGGGAATGCACGGGCGTTATTCGTCCAATATTGCGACTCAGAATTGCGATCTTTTGATTTCCTGCGGCGCTCGGTTTGATGATCGCGTGACGGGATCGGTTAAGACCTTCTCCAGAAATTCAAAAAAGATTCATATTGACGTGGACCCCTCGAACATTGGAAAAACGGTGGCCGTGGATGTTCCTGTCGTCGGAGATTTGAAAACGGTTCTGGCGAAAATCACGGAGAATGTCAAGTCGTCGGATCACAAAACCTGGAGAAAACAAATTCAAGAATGGGATAATAAACACCCCTTCACTATCAAAGCGTCCAAGGGTTCCCTTCAACCTCAATTTCTCATTCAAGAAGTTCATAAGCTCACTCATGGAGAGGCGGTGGTGGCGACCGGCGTGGGACAGCATCAAATGTGGGCCATGCAATGGTATCCCTGTAAAAATCCCCGGCAATTCTTAACCTCCGGAGGCTTGGGAACCATGGGATATGGATTCCCTGCTGCTCTGGGGGCCACATTCGGAGTTACCGATAAACCGGTTGTATGTTTTGACGGCGACGGTTCTTTTCAGATGACCATGACCGAATTGGGAACGGCCGTGCAGGAAAAGAAAAAGGTTATTATTGTGGTCATCAACAATTATTACCTCGGAATGGTCCGTCAATGGCAGGAGCTTTTTTATAAGCAAAGATTTTCGGGATCGAATCTCTCCTATTTCAAAGATGAAAATTCCCACAAAGTTCATCCGGATCTTAAAAAGCTCGATTACATTCCGGATTTCATAAAGATTGCCCATGCCTACGGCCTTAAGGCGGTGCGAATTTATAAGGATGAGGAAATCGCGGGCGCTCTGAAGAAAGCAATGGCTTCGGATAAAACATTTCTCATTGAAGCCATGATATCGCCCGGAGAAAAAGTATGGCCGATGGTTCCGGCGGGCGCCAGCCTGGATGAAACCATTGTGGATATGGCGTAAGAGGCAAATATGCAAATAAATAAAGATAAACAAACTCCAGGACACACGATTTCAGTGTTGGTTGAAAACCGCGCGGGGGTATTGGCCCGGATTTCCGGCCTTTTTTCGGCGCGTGGTTATAATATTGATTCACTCTCCGTCGGAACGACGGACGATCCCCAGATTTCCCGAATGACCATTGTGGTGCGAGGCGATGAACAAGTCCTTGAGCAAGTTTGTAAGCAGCTTAATAAGTTGATCGACGTCATCAAAGTCGTCGATTATTTGGAAACGCCCCATATCGAAAGGAATCTTGCTTTAATTAAAGTGGCTGCCGATAAAGCCACTCGAAGTGAACTCATTCAAATTTGCGATATCTTTCGCGCCAAGATCGTGGACGTTTCGGTTGAATCAATCATTATTGAAATGACAGGAGACAACGAAAAGATTGGAGCTTTAGCCAAAATGCTTAGGCCGTTCGGGATTAAAGAAGTTTGTCAGACCGGGGTTGTGGCCATGGCGCGAGGCGCAAAAGGAATTTCAATTCAAGAAGAGAGGAAACCAGCATGAGTAAAAAAACATTAACCAAGAAGCAAGCCAAAGGAAATCAAATGAGCGGGGCAAAATTTTCCACAAACGGAAAAAATAAAAAGTCAGCTCTCCAGGCCAAGGTGTATCACGACCAGGACGCTGACATTAAATTTCTAAAAGGGAAAAGAATCGTTGTGGTCGGATATGGATCTCAAGGCCATGGCCAGGCGCTCAATTTGCGTGACAGCCAGTTGGATGTTCACATCGCCGTTCGGGAAGGCGGCCGGGGGTGGAACTTGGCCCTGAAACACGGCTGGGAAGAGGGAAAGAATTTGTCCAGTGATTTGGCTGAAGAAGTCCGCGAGGCCGACTGGGTTCATATTTTATTGCCGGATGAAACTCAATCTGAAGTGTGGAACGAGGTGATCGCCCCCAATTTGAAAAAAGGCGCCACGGTTGGATTTTCCCACGGGTTTAATATTCGGTTCTCGCAAATTGTTCCACCGGCCCATTGTGATGTGGTCTTGGTCGCTCCCAAAGGCCCCGGCCATCTTGTCCGCCGGACTTTCGAGGAAGGGCGGGGGACCCCGGCTCTTGTGGCCGTTTATCAAGACGCATCGGGCCAAGCTTTTAAAAGAGCCCTGGCGTTTTGCAAGGGAATCGGCGCCACGCGAGCGGGCGTTCTTACCACCACTTTTAAAGAAGAAACGGAAACTGATCTTTTCGGAGAACAGGTCGTTTTGTGCGGAGGCGCGGTGGAGCTCATCAAAAAAGGGTTTGAGACGCTGGTCGAGGCCGGCTATCAACCGGAGCTCGCCTATTTTGAATGTCTTCATGAGCTCAAACTTATCGTCGATCTCGTTCAAGAAGGCGGCATTGGCTGGATGAACTATTCCATTTCAAACACGGCGGAGTACGGCGAATATTCGCGCGGAAGCCGCATTGTCACGGACGAAACCAAAAAAGAGATGAAAAAAATCCTTAGTGAAATTCAAAGCGGTGAGTTTGCGCGGGAATATCTTCTTGAGAATAAAGTTGGGAAGCCCGTCTTCAATTCTTTCCGGCAAGCCATGGCGGAACACCAAGTCGAGAAGGTCGGGGCGGAATTGCGCGCAATGATGCCCTGGCTGAAAAAGAAAGAATAATCCGTTGGACTCGATGATTCCTGTCGCAAAGGATGGCTGGCGGTTTATTTTGCCGTTAATGGCGATTGGGATCGGTTTATCCTTTCTCTCCCATCCTTTCGGCAGAATCGCGTCATCGGTTTTCATTCTTCTGGCCCTTTTCTGCGTCTTTTTCTTTCGGGATTTTAACCGTCATATTTCCATCAACGAATATCATATCTACAGCCCCGCGGATGGAACAGTTGTCGAGGTGGTCCCTTTCCCTGGAGATCTAAATGGGGAACCGGCCCAATTGGTCCGGATTTTTTTGTCGGTCTTTAATGCTCATATTCAGAGAAGTCCTATCACGGGCAAAGTTGAAAAGATTGAATATAAAAATGGCCGATTTTTGGACGCCCGGCATCCCAACGCGCATCTCGAAAATGCCCAGAATGCCTTGACCTTGACTTCTCCCAAGGGTAAAGTCGTTATTATCCAAATCGCGGGGCTTATCGCCAGAAGGATTGTCTGTTGGACTCGGCCCGGCGACAAATTGACGCAGGGCGAGCGGTATGGCCTTATCCGATTTGGATCTCAAGTCGATTTGGTCATCCCAGCCAGCGCTACCGTTATCGTTAAAAAAGGGAGCCGTGTTCGAGCTGGACTTTCAATCATCGCAAAATGGACAAAATAACATCGCAAGAAAATTTTAAAAAAGCCTCCTCCGTCATACCCAACTTTTTTACCGTGGGGAATTTGGCTTGCGGATTTTTTGCCATTGTCGCGTCTATGGAGGGCCGGTGGATCGCCGCACCCTCCGCCATTTTCGTGGGCCACTTTTTGGATATTCTGGATGGGAGGATTGCCAGGTGGATGAAATCGCCTTCAGAGTTTGGAATGCAATTTGATTCCTTCGCCGATTGGATATCCTTCGGCATCGCTCCGTCGGTGATGGTTTATTTGATTGTTCTTCATGTGTTTAAAGAGCTGGGGTTTCTTTTGGCGCTTTTTTATGTTTTGTGCGGGGCTCTCCGGTTGACCCGCTTTAATCTAAAAACCTCGGCTGATTCCGGGCCCAGCCTGAATTTTGTGGGTTTGCCTATCCCCGTCGCGGGAGGGTTTTTGGCGATTTTGGTTTTGCTGTTCGGCCTTTTTGACAATGGGAATCAAGGTCGAACAATGCCGCTTCTATATAAGCAGATACCGTTTTTGAAAGCGGGCATTCCGGTTATCATGTTTAGCTTGTCGCTTCTCATGATTTCAAAATTTCAATACGCCACATTCAAGAAAGTCCATATTTTTCGACCGAAGTCCTTGCCGCCTCTAATGATGATGCTTTTTGTTGTTTTTATGATTTATACATTCCCGGAGAACACCATTTTTATCCTGTACACGAGCTACATTGTCTGGGGGTTTTTAAGAACAGTTTGGCGGGCGAGCCGTCTTCAAAGGCGTTCTTTAACCTCGGGAAAATTTTTATACTCTGGTAAATCAAATGAAAATGAAAACAAATGATCGTTTAATTATCTTTGACACCACTCTGCGTGATGGCGAACAATCTCCCGGAGCCAGCTTAAACGGCGGGGAGAAGCTGGAGATCGCGTTTCAGTTGTCGCGTTTGGGCGTGGATGTCATCGAAGCCGGCTTTCCCATCGCGAGTCCGGGAGATTTTGAGGCGGTTAACCAAATCGCCAAGAAAGTCCGGGGCCCTGAAATTTGCGGCTTGGCCCGGTGCACAAAAGGGGATATTGACGCCGCTTGGAAAGCGGTCGAGCCCTCTAAAAAACCGCGTATCCACGTCTTTATCGCCACCAGCGACATCCATCTGGAGAAGAAACTGCAAATGTCTCAAAGTCAAGTTTTAGAGAGAATTTCGCAGATGGTGTCCTACGCTAAGAAATATTGCGACAACATTGATTTTTCGCCTGAAGACGCGGTCCGCTCTGATTTTCAATTTCTGTCAAAAGCCATCCAAACGGCCATAGAAGCGGGGGCCACCACTATCAACGTTCCCGACACAGTGGGGTATGCCATGCCCTTTGAGTTCGGGCCGATGATTAAACGTCTCATGATGGGAATCCCCGGATCCGAAAAGGCCATATTCTCCGTTCACTGCCATAATGATTTGGGTTTGGCCGTGGCCAATTCTTTATCCGCTGTTCAAAACGGGGCCCGCCAGGTGGAATGCACCATTAATGGGATTGGCGAGCGGGCTGGAAACGCCTCTATGGAAGAAATCGTCATGTCTATTAAGACGCGAAAAGATTTATTTGATGTCAGAACCAACATCCATACGGCGGAATTTTACCGCGCGAGCCGTTTGGTGTCGCGTTTAACGGGGATGCAAGTTCAGCCGAATAAGGCCATCGTCGGCGCGAACGCTTTTTCTCATGAGTCCGGTATTCACCAAGACGGGGTCATCAAGTTCCGCCAGACCTATGAAATTATGACGCCTCAATCGGTGGGAGTGCCGTCGTCTTCGTTGGTTTTGGGGAAATTGTCCGGGAGAAACGCTTTGGCCAAAAGGCTCAAGGATTTGGGCCATGTTTTGGCGGGGAAAAAATTAGACGCTGTGTTTTCAAAATTCAAGGTTCTTGCTGATAAAAAGAAATATGTTTTCGACGAAGATATCCTCACCTTGGTTGAAGAAGGGGAGGAAGGCCGGCAAGAGAATTTTAAATTGGAATTTATGCAAATTAACTCCGGCACAGGCATTGTGCCAACTGCGACCGTTCGCGTGTCCGTCAAAGGAAAATCCTTCCAAGAAGCGGCCGTGGGAGACGGGCCGGTGGACGCCGTCTATAAGGCCATAGACAAAATCACCCGTATTCCGGTCAAGTTGGTGGATTACAAACTCTCCGCTGTTTCCGGCGGAAAAGACGCTCAAGGCGAAGTGACGGTTCAAGTCGAAATGGGAACAGGACAAACGGCCCGCGGCAAAGGCGCTTCCACGGATATTATCGAAGCCAGCGCCAAAGCTTATATCTCCGCCTTAAATCGAATTCGGGGCGGGAAAATCATAAAGGCCCCAAAGACGTTGGCCGGAGAGAGGGTTTAGCCATGGAAGAATTTAATCCGAAGGGCGTTCCGGAGGAACATTGGCACCAATTAAAAGGGAACCGCGCCTACGCGATCAAATGCGATGAAGACCGTATTGTCCATCTCCGGTTTGGAATCGGCGGGCTTTTTATCGCCGTAGGGAAAGGCGAAGAGAAGGAGCTGATTGTAAGTTCAATCAACCTCGCGGACGGAAACCTGACGGAAGTGGCTCGGTTTGGCCAAAATAAAATAATGACGCTCGGACGATCTTCTGATTGCCAAATCAGGATTTCTCATCCTATTTTGTCCCGTAAACACGTCGAATTGTCCGTCGAAGGAAACGTTCTTGTCGTCAAAGATTTGGGTTCTACGAACGGTTCTTTTTGCCATTCCGAAAATTTCTTCTTCGATATTGAAGATTACATTTCCAAACACGTCGGTTCAGACAGTCCCGATAGCACAATGGATGAAATTCATGAGGCGTTTGGCCCCCCCATCAACGATTTTCTAAAGAAACGCTCAGAACAAGGTAAGGTCGACACGATTCCGGCCGAGCCAGAAAAACCCAAACCAGAAAATTCTTAAAAATATAAAAGGACAAGCCATGACTCCCACAACCAAAGACGTAAAAACCAGTAGTTCTAATTCCAAGACGAATTTCAAAATAGCGGTAATCGGCGGAGACGGAACAGGCCCCGAAGTGATCCGCGAAGGAATAAAGGTCTTATCCGCGGTCGCGCGTAAATGCAAGGTGACCCTTAACTTCATCAATTACGATTTGGGGGGCGAACGGTTTAAGAAATCCGGTGAAATTTTGCCGGATTCTGTTTTGGCGGAATTAAAGAAAGTGGATGCCATTTACTTGGGCGCCATCGGGCATCCGGATGTTAAACCCGGAATTTTAGAAAAAGGTCTTTTACTCCGGCTTCGGTTTGAGTTAGACCAATACATTAATTTGAGGCCCGTGAAACTCTATCCCAATGTCGAAACCCCGCTGGCCAATAAAAAACCCGAAGATATTGATTTTGTTGTCGTTCGAGAAAACACCGAAGGACTTTACGCTGGCGCGGGGGGCTTTTTAAGAAAAGGAACTCCCCATGAAGTCGCGGTTCAGGAGTCCATTAACACCCGCATGGGCGCTGAACGCTGCTTGAGATACGCTTTCGATTACACCCGCAAGCGGAACAAAAGAAAGACACTCACTCTCTGTGGGAAAACCAATGTATTAACTTATGCTTTTGACCTTTGGGAACGCGCTTTCAATGATGTGGCCAA
Source organism: Elusimicrobiota bacterium (assembly GCA_022709485.1). Lineage (GTDB taxonomy): Bacteria > Elusimicrobiota > Elusimicrobia > F11 > F11 > JAKLIS01. Next base: position 9,021 of record JAKLIS010000033.1, read on the forward strand.
AGATTATGC
>JAKLIS010000330.1 GCA_022709485.1 Elusimicrobiota bacterium
TCTGTAAAAATCTCTGAAAAGGCATTTCCCACGCTTGGCCCTTCGATCCCGCTTCTCCCAGATAATAAAGAACCTCGGACAGAACGACCAAATCAAATTTTTGGTCCTGGTTTTTTTCGACCCAATCCCGGACGTTGGCCTGAAAAAAATGAACTTTATGGGCGCTTCCTGACAAATTTTTCCTGGCTCTGTTCAAACTGATTTCAGAAATATCCAGTGCGATGATGGATTTGGCTTTGGATAACAATCGTTGAGTGAACACCCCTTCTCCGCACCCCACTTCCAGAATTTTTTCGAAGGCAGCTGAATTTAATATTCCGATCATTTTTTCAAATCGATCCAACTCGTAGGAAGATTGGCGGTACCGGTAGGGGTCGGTCTTTTTTTTGAAAACCCGCTCCATTTTACGCCGGGTCAATTTATCGTGGATCCACGTGATTAAACTCATTTGAGAGAGGCCAAGCGGTTTACAATAATGGAATTAGGAATCGGGGGATAAGAAAAGAAGGGACGCAAAGGAAGGTTAATCAGACCAGCCCGTTGCTTCACCGAGAGTGGGATTGCCTTGTTGGCCGGAATATTTTCGAAGAAGCTCCCGCTCCTGCTCGCGCTCATATTTTCGGATGGAGAGTTCCAATTTCCGCTCTTTTTTATTTATCTTTATGACGGTAGCGGTGACCACGTCGCCTTCTTTAAACTGAGGATCAACAAGGTGTTCCTCTTGGTCGCGCCTTTTGACTTCCGAAAACATGGATTTAACATTGTAAATTTCCTGTGAGCGAACCAATCCGTCCAAACCGCAATCCAAAGCCACGAAAATTCCGAAATCGACAATTTTGCTCACTTTGCCGGTGACGGCGTCACCCACGTGAATTGTTTTAAGCGGATCTTTGGAAAGTTGTTTGATTCCAAGAGACATTTTTTCTTCTTTTGCGTTCACTTCTAAAACAACGGCTTTCACTTTGTCGCCGACTTTTAAGGCGTCTTGCGGGTTGGGCCCCTTATCCGTCCATGACAAATCTTGGTTTTTGATCAACCCTTCGATCCCAATCGGGATTTTGACAAAAACCCCAAAAGGCGCCATATGTGTGACCTCGCCATCAATTTGAGTGCCTGGTCTATAAATATGAAGGGCTTGCTCCCACGGGCTTTCCCCGAGACGTTTTAAACTCAAGGAAATTTTTTCCTCTTCCCGATCAAACCCAATAAGCTTCGCCTCCACTTCCTGTCCCACTTTGAGAATATCCTTCAAATTTTTTACCCGCTCGGTCCAGGAAATTTCAGACACATGGATTAGCCCTTCAACACCGGGTTCGATTTCAACGAACGCTCCAAAACCGGCAATGCCGGTGACTTTCCCCTTTACCACGGAGTCAATGGAAAATCGATCTTCAATGCCATCCCAGGGATGCTTTAAAAGTTGTTTTCTTCCCAAAGACACCTTGTTGGTGGCCGGATCAAATTTAAGAATTTGAACATCCAGCTCATCTCCCACTTTGACAATCGCTTTGGGATCTTCCACCCGCGTCCATTCCATATCGGACACGTGTAAAAGCCCCTCCATCCCGCCGATGTCTATAAAGGCGCCAAAATTGGTGACAGATGTGACGCGTCCGTGGACCACCAAGCCTTCTTTTATCGTTTTGAGGGTTTCTATTTTTTTAATTTCCCTTTCGCTTTCGATGAATTGCCGCCGGGAAACCAGAACGTTTGATTTTGAACGATTCATTTCCAGAACAAAAACTCGGGCGGATTTTCCGACCCATTCTTCTGGCTTAAAAACAGGCTTCAGATCAATCTGAGAGGTGGGCATAAAAGCGTCGATGCCCACGTCCACAATAACCCCGCCCTTAATTCGTTTCACAATTTTTCCGTCGACAGGTTTCTTGTTTTTGAAGGCGTCATAAATAGCGTCCCAATATTTTTTTTCGCGGGCTTGCTGGTGGGAAACGAGGGGCCTTCCTTCGGAACCTCTCATTTTTAAAATCAAAACGGGAATTTTGTCTCCGATTTTTGGAAGGGCGTGAACAAACTCACCTATTGGAAGAAAAGCTTCTAACTTGAGTCCGACATCCACCAGAAGGTGATCGGCCCCTTCACTTACCACCACGCCGTCCACAAGCGATCCTGTGGAAGGCCCTTCGGTTTGAGCCATCAAGTCTTCCATGCGAATTTCTTCAGTCATTAGCGTTTCTTCCATTCTTTATTATCCAAAAAAAGCATTTCCCCATTCATAAAATCCGGATTTTTGCGGCTTTAGGTTTACGACCCGAAAGGTTTTTCCTCT
>JAKLIS010000331.1 GCA_022709485.1 Elusimicrobiota bacterium
AGGCACTAGGCACTAGGCACTAGGCACTAGGCACTAGGCACTAGGCACTAGGCACTGGGCACTAGGCACTAGGCACTGTTTTTTATTTCAGCGTCGCGCGGACGACTTCGGAGAGGGAGGTCTGGCCGTCGATGGCCTTTCGGAGAGCGATATGTCTCAGGGTCGACATTCCTTCTGATTTAATAACGGAACGAAATTTTTCAGCCCGAAAATCCGGAGTCACTTGTTTTTTTAATTCATCGTTCATGATGACCACTTCAAAAATATCCACTTCTCTATCAAACCCGGTTTGGTGGCAGGAGTCGCAGCCTCTGCCTTTATAGAAAAATGGGGGTATCATCTCGACGGGAATTCCGATATCTTTTGTCTGGTCCCGGCGAACGCCGTCTTTAATCTGGCAATGAGGGCAATTCATTTTAAGCGTCCGCTGAGAAACGAACCCCGCGATGGAATAGCGAATAAGGTGAAGATCCACGCCCATTGAAATGAGCCGAGCCAAACTCTCGGCGGAATCTTGACAGAAAAACCGGCCGAATATTTTGGACCCATCCAAGCCGAATTTCATGCAGAGTTCCACGTCCTCTTTTTTGACCAGGGGATCAACAACCAAAAGATCGGGGAGATGACGGAGATTGATTTTGAGGAGTTCTCCAAAAAGTTTCTCATCGCCTTTGGCGGAATAATGATCCACATCCGGGATCCATTCTTCGAGGTTGACTTCCACCATGATCAAATGCTTGTCGGCCGTAGCTTGTTTCCTGACGCACTGCCGAAGGGTCCGGCCAATGTTGTCTTGATCCAAACCGCAGAAGAGGATGAGGCCCCGGTCAAGCGCGAGGAGGGACTCGAAAAGCCCGGTTTGCGCCGTGTCCATTCCCCAATCAGCCGGTGAAAACAATTTTTCAGTTCCGGGTTGGATATGGATGCTCAAGACATTGAGATCCAAAGTTTCGCTTAATTTAAAAAGGACATTAAACTTTTCATTTTTAATGGAAATCTGGCGGCGAATTTCCGTCCATTTGATGCCCGATTCCGAATAAGGAGTTCCAAGACTGCGGGTGGCATGAATGATTTCAAGGAATTCACTGGGAGACCATTTATGCCAGGGACCTTGGGCCAAAAGAACGCCTTTTATTCTTTGACGCAATCGAAAGTTTTCCCCTTTCTGTTCCACCAAGATTTCTCGGGCGCCATATCGAGCTGCTTCCTCCAAAAGTCTCCTCAAAATATCTGGAATTAGGGTCTCCTGAGGAGTTGGAGTTTGGTCGTCGGGAACTTCAATAAATTCCGGCTCCTCTTTTTCTTCAGGTTCGTTCTCTTCGGCCATTCCCTCTTGAATGTCCACGGGTCCATCATGGCCGGGAAGCGCCTCTTTCATCTCCTCCGTTTCCGGTCTTTCTTCGTCTCCTTTAATTTCCTCATCCGGCGGCGTTTTCTCCGACGGCCCCGCTTCCGATGGGTACAATGAGGAAGGGCCGGAGGATTCTTTTGTCTCGGGGTAATGGGATTTGATGAAAGCGATTATTTCGTCTGTGGGGGCGATGGCCAAGTCGACGGGGCCTCCCGCCACCAGGCGCAATCCTTCGGGTTTAACGATGCCTTCCGTTTTTGGGACCACCGCGATAACGCGATCCCCCCGCCGGGCGACGGGAACCACCAAACTTCGACGAACCAGGCTCACGGGAAAAATGGCCAATACATCCTCTGGAATAGGCTCAAAATCAGATAAATGCACCAAGGGATAAGACGATTGATTAGCGGATTCTTTCGGCTCCATGCGGAAATAATAACGCCAAAACGCATTGATTTCCACGGATGAATTTATTTTTAAAATTCGGGATGTCGATCCTCCTTCCAGCAAGCTCTGCCTGCCCGCGGGCAGGGAGGCAGGATCCTATTCAACCTATTCAAAATGGATTCCCGACTCAGGCGTTCGGGAATGACGAATATCCCGTCATCCTCGAATGTCCCTGCCCGAGGATCCACGCTTAATTTTATGAATAGATTCCCGACTCAGGCGTTCGTACCGGTTCGATATTTGGATTTATGAGGCCGGTACGTCCCGTCCCATCAAAGCTTTTGGGACGGTACCAACATAATAAAGATAATGGAATGGTCCCGTCGATTAAGGGTAATTATAGAAACGGGACCATGTGACTGAATGGTCCCGTCGATTAAGGGTAATTATAGAAACGGGACGGGAATGACGGTGAGAATTACTTGAACAGCTTATCCAAGGAAGGAATCTTAATGTCTTTAAGGGGAGATTTCTCACC
>JAKLIS010000332.1 GCA_022709485.1 Elusimicrobiota bacterium
TTCAATTTTTTCTTAAAGCCAAGGAAATTTTGGGCGGGAGAAATATTTCTTTTATTTACCAACGATTCTGCGTCAACAATTATACGGGCGGTTCGCTGGCGCGGTTTCTCAAGGTCCCTTTTGTTTTAGAGTTTAATGGTTCGGATATTTGGATGGGTCGACATTGGGAAAAAAAACTGCGGTTTGAAAAACTTTCTCAGAGAATAGAAAATTTTAATTTGAAAACTGCGGATTTGATTGTGGTGGTGAGCCGGGTCTTGCAGGAAGAATTGTTGAATCGCGGGATTTCCAAAAACCGCATTTTAATCAACCCCAACGGGGTCGACCCGGAGCGTTTCCACCCTGAATTAAAAGGGCTGGAGATGAAGGAAAAGTGGGGTCTTTCCCGCAAAAAAGTGGTGGGTTTTATCGGAACATTCGGTCATTGGCACGGATCGGAAGTCCTGGTGAAGGCCGCGGATGTTTTATTTCGAAAATGGCCTGGCTTAAAACCCCAGGTTAAATTTCTGTTTGTGGGCGATGGCGCGACCATGCCGCAAACACGGAAAGCCATTGACCAATTCCACCTGGGAGACAATATTGTTTGCACAGGGCTTGTCCCGCAGGAAGAGGGACCCCAATATTTGGCTGCGGCGGATATTTTGGTCGCTTCTCACGTCCCCAATCCGGACGGATCCCGCTTTTTTGGATCTCCGACAAAACTATTTGAATATATGGCCATGGGGAGAGGAATTGTGGCCAGCAACCTGGAACAGATTGGGGAAATCATCCGGCATAATGTTAATGGCTGGCTGGTTCCTCCGGATGACGCTGAGTCTTTGGCCGATGGCATTAAAACTTTGTTGGAAGATGAATCTTTACGGCAGAGGCTAGGGGACGCCGCTCGTAAAGACGTTTTAGACAAATACTCCTGGAAGGAACATACGGGCAGAATTATTGCACACCTTAAAACGCTGGTGACGGCGGTCAACTCCAACTGAGGCAAGTTCTGATGGGGAATATCCCGGCAGACAAGATCAAATTCGATTTTTCACTTCGCGGCCTCGACAAAAATGATTTCACTTAAACTGGGGACCTGGGAAAGGAGATGGGGCCACCTCCAAGGAAAAATGAAGTCTAGAAATTCAAGCGAGTGACTATAGTTAAAGGAATCCATTCGGCGAATATCGAAGCCCGCTTCTCTAAGAATGTAGCGAAGATCGCTCCTCGTATATTCACGGTGATGTCCAGTGAAGGGAATCTCGCTTCGGTAAACAGATTCAATCGGTGGAAGTATATGGCGTCCTCGGAGAAAATTATAAATTGTTAAGGCGAAATGAACGTTTGGAACGTCAATAAAAAAACGTCCGCCTGCTCGTAGATGCCCCCGAATATTTTCCAGAAGGTAACGGGGGGTATATGGCAGGTGTTCGAGGACGGCCATTAAACTGACGCAATCAAATTGAGTTCCCAGATCAACGTCTGGTTTCGTTGTCAAATTGCGATTAACAAATTTAATTGAGAAATCTGCCGCCACTTTTTCATATAGCGCGCTGATCCCTTCCGGATAGAATTCCATGTCTTCGACAACGGTGACTTTATGCCCGATTTTGGCTAAAGCGATGGGGAGCGTCGGCAGAAATGCGCCAATTTCCAGCCAATCCAGAGATCCGGAGACACCAACCAGCAAGTGTTTGTAACGAAGCCATGACCGCTCCATGTAGTTGACAAGAATTTTGGAATCAAACCCAAAATTACACGGAGATATGTTTTTGCATAGTTCAGGCGTCACGTTCGACAATAGGTAGTCAATGGATTCCTTGTACGCCTTTTGGAATTCAGGGAAATCTTGTTGTTTAATGTTGCGTTTGCCGTCTGCCATTTTAATTGTCATGAAGAGGCTTTGACACACAATCGATCGAGGTTCAATTTATTCAAAAACAAAATCGCCAGGAGAAGATAGCAAAAAAACGTGATAGATGCGGAAAGGGCCGCACCCACAATTCCGAGTTTCGGGATCAACCATAAATTAAGGGTGACATTAATGATGGATGCCAATAAAGGCGGAATAATGGCATAGCGCGGCATGCCCGAGGACGCAAAAAATGCACTGATAAGCGGTACCAAGGAAACACAAAAAACACCGGGGATGAGATAATAAAACGGCTCAATGGACCCTCGGTACGCTTCTCCATACACAAAAAGAATAACCGGTTGAGCCATGAGACCCGCTCCTGCAAGAAGGGAAAGGCTGGTGAGAGAAACCACCACCAAAGTCTTTTTCGTCAATTTCC
>JAKLIS010000333.1 GCA_022709485.1 Elusimicrobiota bacterium
GCCGCCATTGAATTGGATTCGGAGGTTTGGGGCCGCCTTCCAGCCTCAATAGAATAATGTGCGGCATCGTCGGGGTTTTTCGCCAGGGAAACTCTTCAACTTCCATAGATAAATCCATTCTTCAGAAGATGCGGGACACCATGAGTCACCGCGGTCCCGATGATGAGGGGTTATTCATCGATCCCGAAAATTGCGTGGGCCTGGGCCACCGCCGCCTTTCAATAATCGACTTAAGCAAAGCCGCCGTCCAACCGATGTCCAACGAAGACGACACATTGTGGATCGTTTTTAACGGCGAAATTTATAACCACGCTGAAATCCGCCCCCAATTGGAAGCCCTGGGCCGGAAATTCAAAACGCACCATTCGGACACCGAAGTCATTCTCCAAGGATACGCCGAGTGGGGAAAAGATATCCTTCCGAAGCTCCGGGGAATGTTCGCGTTCGCCATCTGGGATAAAAAGAAAGGAAAGCTTTGGATCGCGCGAGATCGCCTGGGTGTCAAACCCCTTTATTACACTTTTCAAAACGGCTTCTTTTTGTTTGCTTCTGAAATTAAGGCGCTTTTGGCCTTCCCCGGCGTTCCCCGACGGGTTCATGAAAAAGCGCTGTATGATTCACTGACATTTCTGGTTTCTCCCGCTCCCCAAACTCTTTTCGAAGGGATTCATAAGCTTCCGGCCGCGCATACCTTGACTATTGATCGAGACGGGAATCATACGACTCTTCGTTACTGGAATCCATTCGACGGGAAACATGAATTGCCCCAAAAAACAGAGAAGGAATGGGAAAAAGACATCATTGATAATCTTCGGGAATCGATTCGTTACCGCATGGTGAGTGACGTCAAATTCGGCGTATTTCTTTCGGGGGGGATCGATTCATCCACTAACGTGGCTTTGATGGCGGAACTGATGGATCGTCCCGTCGAGACTTTTTCAATCGGATTTGAGAATTCACCCAAATTCAACGAACTAAAGTTCGCTCGATTGATAGCCGACAAATATAAGACAAATCATCACGAAACGATTCTGAAGGCGCGGGAACTGGTTGATTTTCTTCCCAAGTTGGTTCATCACCAGGACGAGCCGATTGTTGACCCCGTCTGTGTGCCCGTTTATTTTGTTTCAAAGCTCGCCAAAGAAAGCGGAACAACGGTTTGCCAGGTGGGAGAAGGGTCAGATGAATTGTTTTGCGGTTACCCCTATTGGGGACAAACCTTGGGCAGCCAGCCTTGGGTGAAAGCGTATCAGTACTTTCCGAGGCCGGTCCGCACCATGATCTGGAAATCGTGTAATGCCCTTCTTTCACCTTCCTTTAAGGGAATGACACGCCTGGACTTGCTCCGACGGGCCTCGGTCGGAGAGACATCCTTTTGGGGCGGCGCGGAAGCTTTTCAGGAAACCTATAAAAAGCGCCTCCTCAATGCTGAATTTCTGAAACGATTGGGAGGATATTCTTCCTATGAACCCATCCGTCAACTTCAAATGGAATTTTTCGACGACGCGCCGGAGGGGGCCGATTATTTGCACTGGATGACCTATTTGGATCTCCGTCTTCGCCTGCCGGAACTCCTTTTAATGCGGGTGGATAAAATGACCATGGCCACGGCCGTCGAATCCAGAGTTCCATTTTTAGATCAGAAATTTGTGAATCTCGCTATGGGGATCCCGCAATCTCTCAAATACAAAAATAAAACGCTGAAATATCTCCTCAAAAAAGCCGTCGGGCCCATTTTGCCGCCCGAGATTATCAACCGGCCCAAACAGGGATTTGGGGTTCCAGTGGCGGATTGGTTCCAAAATCTTCTTTTGGATTGGTCGCACAAAAAGATATTGGATTTCGCGAAAAGAACCGATTATTTCAACCCTGCCGCGCTCCAAGACTTTCTTCATCAAACGCAGGGCAGAATGTCCTGGTTTTTGCTCAATACCGTCCTCTGGCATGAAATGTGGATAGAGGGCAAAGAAATTAACCTCCCGAAGGATATCTAGCCGTGAGCCTAATGCGCCGAATCCATCGGCTTCTCCGCCTTCCGCCGCGCCAAATGCCCCGGGTTATTTTGGGGAAATTGAAGCCGGGTTTTCAAGAAGCGTGGGAAAAATGGAATTTTAAGTCTGACGGGAGGCGGAAATTTAAGCCAAACCGGCAGGCCGTTAAATCCTTGGGGCTTTTTCACGCTTCTATCGGCGATCCGGCCTTCCCGAGCAAATTTCGAGGCGATTTTCCGGAGGAATCCACCCGTCTTATTCAAGAAGCAGACGATTATTT
>JAKLIS010000334.1 GCA_022709485.1 Elusimicrobiota bacterium
AATAACTTGGCCTGTGACACGCCCTATTTTAGATTGCTCGCCAGAAGAGGACCCTTCGGAAAGTTGAGAAGCATCGTTTAAAATCTTTCCCGCATTTATTCTCTGCTCAAGCGAGGCGCCGCGCATATTGAAGATGGAGGCAATGGCCAAAAATAAATCACGTTTGGCTTCCCATTGGTTTTGTTCAACCGGGGAGTCACCGGTTTCACTGACTTTAATTTTTTCCAGATTCTTAATCTGCCGATTGAAAGACCAAGGCAAATAATTAGCGTTTAATTTCCAAAGGCCCGTCATCACCATTCCCAAAACGGTGAGCCGAACCTGGCCATCAGGACGGACATCACGATGTCGGAATTGAAAAGCTTCTAAACCTTTCTCGGACGCTCGCGAACTGGCCATATTTTCTCGAAGAGATTCGACATCAACTCTATTGGAAAAATCACCGTTCAAACGGCCGGAATTTTCGGGACTCAAAATGAAATCCTGCAAGGCTTCCTCGGGTTTTTCAGCAGAAACAATTTGGCGAACTTCTTCGGCCGAAACTTTGTGTTCATCTCCAAAAACCTGATCCAGGTTCATTAAAGTTTGGATCACAAGCTGAGCGTCCATCTGTTCGAAATAGCCCCCGAAAATTCCGTCGGATATTGCCTGAGCCAGAGCTTGTGAGAAAGCCAAAAGATCCGAAGAAACGGAGATTTTTGGAGTGCCAACCCCTTCGACCCTCTTCCAAGACTTCAATATTTTCTCTTTATCATCATCGCCGGCCGAAGAAATCCCCACTAAAATGGAAGCCACCACTTTTCCCTGGGAAGTTAAGTCTCCGTTTGAATACGCCAATGTTTCATCTGTTTCGAAATTTTTAACGGCTTCTTTAAATTCCGCTGAGCCATGAGTCGATTTCATTTTCAACTCCCCCACTGACTCAACCACTGTTCCTCTGCCCTTCTCGGATTTTCCGCCAAAATCATGAAGGATGTCGTTATGGAAGGAAAAAATTCGGTTCACGGCGTCTTGCAGGCCTTCTGCCCGGGTGATGGTTTGGAATATATCCGGACTCCCATCTTCCGTTCTTAACCCTTGACTTTTATCTGCCATTGGGCTTAATTTATTCCACGCTTCCAATTTGGCGTCTATGTCCCGAAGAACTGTTTGGGCTCCTTTTGAACCTTCATTAGATAGCTTTGCCCGCAAATCTTTTAAGGTATAAAGCGCTTCGCCTTTGAGAGAATCCAAATCATCTTTGAGTTGGTCAAATCCGCTTTTTAATTTTCCCTGTTCGGTTTGCCAAGTCGCTTTTTCATTTTTCTTGTTCAAAACGTCTTGAAGAACGGAAATGATGGTTCCCGCCATCTTGTCACCCGCCGCTCCCTCGGCACGGGCCTTGGCCCCCAAATCCGTCAAATATTTGATGAAGAATCGATCCCGGATGCTGTCCATGAGCCCTTGCCTTAGAGCAGTAGAAGCCTGCTTAACTTCAAGGTATTCGCTGGCCAAAACCGTCTTTTCTTCAAATTCCATCTCTTGACCATTCTTAAGTTTTGCAACAACTTCCATTAATAAATCCTTATATTTGGACTTTCCTTCAATGGAATCGATTTTGATGGTAAGAGCTTTTGTTAAGTTTTCAGCCAAAGCGGGATGAAGGGCATTTTTTGAAAGACTTTCAACAACATTTTTGTCAACGTACATTGTCCGACTAAAATTCTCACCTTTTGTTCTCCCAACCCGGCCATTGGCCTGACGAAGAAAAGAAGAGGGTTCCATATTTCCATCCAAATGAAGGTCAAAATCCCCCTTGTAATCCAGCCCGATCCCACCCCGTTGGTTAGAAAGAATTATTTTCTTCTTGTTTTGTTCTGGTTCCGGATTTTTTTCATCTGGTTTTTTGAAACGCCGGTCAATTTCATTCAGAATTTTGCCGTCTGAAATACGAGGTCCAAATTCAATAACAAAATTTTCAAATTGTTCTTCCGTTAATAACTTTTCTTTTGTCAGTATCCTTTTTAACTCTGCCTTCACTTCTCTATAGAAGTTTATATCACCGCTAATAAACAGTTGGTTTTTTCCCTCCGGTTTACCTTCTTTCCACCCTTCAAATATATTTTTTGCAACTTCTTGCGCGTTACGCCTATCGACTAACCGAACTCCGTTTAATTCATCGGGCTTTAGCTTCTTGGGGTCTAATTTGACATCGTAAAAGAAGTCTTTAAACTCGCCATATCGCTTAACTTGCATACCATATGCCACTGCCATAGCACGGGCCCCTTC
>JAKLIS010000335.1 GCA_022709485.1 Elusimicrobiota bacterium
TTTCAATTCCGGAATATATCTGCGTCTGCCGAACAAAGTTTCGGCATAGCCGGTAATTGTGGAGTTTTCGACAACGCTGTCAAAATATTTTCTGACGCTTGAGAATTTAGCAAAATAATTTTCGATAAATTCTTTGGCTTTAAAAGGTTTGGTGAGAAATTTATTGGCGCCCAGGTTCTCCGCCAATCCAAAATCGGTTTTGGAATCCAAGGCGGAAAGAATCAAAATTTTGGGATAGGGATAACGGCGATTGTCATTTTCCCAACGAGAATGGAGCCTTTCCATGAACATGTATCCATCCATCCGGGGCATCATGAGATCAAGGACGATGAGATCAATGGGTTCCTCCGCGCAGATCTTAAGACCGTCAACGCCATTATTGGCCACGCGAACATCAAAACCTTTGGACTCCAAAATGTCCTTCATTGTCTCACAGATGGTTTGTTCATCATCCACCACAAGAATTTTGGCTTTTCCCATTTCTAACTCCCTTTGATTTTTAATAGGGCCGAAGGCAATATTAAAGTTAATGGACTTTAAACTCAAATGCAATATGCGAATTTATTTTAGAATCCCCGCTTTGCGGGGAAAAATCGGCTCTCCTTTGGCGACGGTTTGGCCGGAAGAAAAGTGAGGCTGAAATTCCCGGCCTTTTCCGGAGAGGGCCGCCTGCAATAGGGCCACGGCCGCCGTGGATAATTCTTCTTTCTCTCCAATCCGCTCCCAAATCAGCCGGGATTTTTCCGGCATAAACGGGAACAAAAGAACCGCCAAAACCTTAAGGGAACTAATGCATTCGTACATGACCTTTTGGAGATCGCCTTTTTGGTCTGCCGGGATAGCCCACGGCTTCTTAACGTCGATAAATTGGTTGGTCTTAACCATTATCCCCACGATGGCTTCCAAAACATCTCCGAAAGCCAATTCATCATAAAAACCATCGGTTTTTTTGATCAATTCCGGAAATTCTTGAAGAAGCGCGGGAGAATACTTCAGGTTGGGGACCAAACCATCCAAATTTTTCGAAATGATGGTTGTGGTCCGCTGCAAGAGATTCCCCAAATTATTGGCAAGTTCAGAATTGTAGCGCATCAAAAGCGCCCTCTCTGAAAAATCCCCATCCGTTCCAAAAGGCACTTCCCGCAGAAGAAAATACCGGAAGGCGTCGACCCCATATTCCTCGACCATTTTTTGGGGATCCACCACATTGCCCGTTGATTTGGACATTTTGGCCCCTTCGACGGTCCACCATCCGTGGGCAAAAACTTTTTTGGGAAGAGGAATTCCCAACGCCATTAACATCGCCGGCCAGATGACCGTGTGAAACCGGAAGATTTCTTTTCCCACCATGTGGACATCCGCCGGCCAACATTGAGAAAAGGGAGGCTGCATCGGGTTGGATGCGGCCGGATCGCACCCCGGAGCGGTAATATAATTCATTAAGGCGTCAAACCAGACGTAAACCACATGCTTGGGGTCGGACAAAACAGGAATACCCCAATCAATCCGCGTCCTTGAAACCGACAGGTCTCTTAAGCCGGATTTGACGAAATTCAATATTTCATTGCGCCGGAATTTGGGGGAAAGGAAATCAGGATTCTTCTCATAGTGATCCAAGAGGCGGGATTCAAACTTTGAGAGTTTAAAAAAGTAACTTTCCTCTTTGAGCTTGCTGACGGCCCGCCCACAGGTCGGACACTTGCCCTCCTGCAGTTCCGATTCGGAAAAATAGGCTTCATCGCTGATGCAATACCAGTCCTCATAAATCCCTTTGTAAATATCTCCGGATTTCAAAAGCTTCTCGAAAGCCGCTTGAACGCGCTCCATATGGCGGGGTTCGCTGGTTTGGATAAAGTCATCATTGGAAATGTTTAGAAGCCGCCATCTGGCTTTGTATTCGCCGGCGATGCGATTAACGAATTCCTTTGGTTTTTCCCCCGACTCAGATGAGGCTTGAGCGATTTTTCCGCCATGCTCGTCTGTTCCGGTGAGAAAAAAGACGTCACGCCCGCTCAAACGTTTCCACCGCGCCAGCACATCTGAGGCCACGGTGGTATACGCGTGTCCGATGTGCGGAAGGCTATTCACATAATATATGGGAGTGGTGATATAGAACTTTTTCATTTTTTAACGCCCTGCGAAAACCGGATTAAGTTTTAAATAAATATTTTCCAAAACGAGTTTCGGAGGAATATGCCTCGACAATTGCTCTTGGGCGTCCAAAAGTATTCTCAAATTTCCGGCCTCGCTCAATTCGCCGCCTTCCAG
>JAKLIS010000336.1 GCA_022709485.1 Elusimicrobiota bacterium
CGGAGCGCTTATCATCGAAAAGCCTTAATGTTTTAGGTTACTATCCCTAGTTACGCGGATGGAATTTCTTATGAGCTTCCTTTAAATGGCCCTTCGATAAATGCGTGTAAATCTGGGTCGTCGAAATATCCGAGTGCCCCAGCAATTCCTGAACCACCCGCAAATCCGCGCCCCCTTCCAACAAATGGCTAGAATGAATGGCGCAACACATGAGGACTGATGTCGCCCCTAATTCCAGCCGCATTTTTTAATTTTTTCAGCTGGATGAGAAAAGTGGACCGGCTCATCGCGCCTCCGTGAGAGCTGGTAAAAACATAATCCTTTCCGTTGCTCATCAACCTCTTTTTCCGCACCCTATTACGAATTTCAAAATGTTTTCTAAGAGCGGTTTCCGCTCTGTTCCCGAAAGGGATGATTCGCTCTTTCCCCCCCTTTCCGAAAACCCGGACATAATTCGAATTCAAATCCACCTGAGAATCTCTTAAATTGACGAGCTCCGATACTCTCATTCCTGTGGCATACATCAGTTCAAAAGCGGCCCAGAATTTGGCCCCTCTCTCTTCCATTCCCCCGGGCATTTTCCTGGTCTCAGTCGCTTTTTCCGCCGGAATGATATTTCCCAATAACCGGCTCATTTCCTGCACGCTTAAAACCCGCGGAAGGCGTTCGGCTTTTTTGGGGAGAGACATGACATCGGTGGGATTTTTCTTCAACTTTCCCTCCCCTACCATAAATTTATACAGCTGCCGGATGGATTCAATATACCGAGTGAGGGTAGTGGCCTCTTTACCATTCGTTTTTTGGGCCCAAAGAAAGTCGGTGATTTCCGAATGGCCAATGGCGCCGAATTTCAAGTCATTTTTCTGGAGATATTCAAAAAAAATCAGTAGATCGGACTGGTAAGCTTTCAGGGTGTTGAGGGATAATCCCTTCTCTATTCGAAGGTAGTTTAAAAAATCAGATAAAACGGGATTTTCAAGATCCGCAAAGAGTTCATCAATTGTCATAAATTCTCGGTCCTGATCCCTCGCAGGCTTTAATGGAAAAAGGGCCTCTGGAAATATTCCCTTCCCAAAGGCCCTTTTTTTACAAATGAAGTCTTATTTCTTGGAACTGCTGCCGGCTTTCACGGGACCCGCTTGCTTATGTTCAACTTCGGCCTTGGGTGCGGGCTGATTGTTTACGTCATATTGAGCGCGAATTCTTTTCTCGATTTCGGCGGCAATCTTGGGGTTCGATTTGAGGTGTTCCACAACATTATCACGGCCTTGCCCCAATTTTTCCCCGTTAAAAAGATACCAGGCGCCGGACTTCTCAAGAATCCCTGATTGAGCCCCCATATCAATGATGCATCCCTCCCGAGAGATCCCGGATCCAAAGTAAATATCAAACTCAGCGGTCCGAAAAGGCGGTGACACCTTGTTTTTGACTACTTTAACCCGAACATGGCTGCCCACCACTTCGTCGCCCTGTTTAATGGCTTCCACCCGGCGAATATCGAGCCGGACGCTGGAATAGAACTTAAGAGCCAGTCCTCCCGGCGTGGTTTCTGGATTTCCATAAAGAACGCCAATTTTTTGGCGAAGTTGGTTGATGAAAATGATGGCGGTATTGGATTTGGCAAGCAAGGCGGTCAATTTCCGAAGCGCTTGGGACATAAGTCTCGCCTGGAGGCCGACAACGGCCTGGCCCATTTCGCCTTCAATTTCAGCTCTGGGAACCAAAGCGGCGGTGGAATCGACAACGATAATGTCCACGGCGCCTGACCGGACCAGCTGTTCGACGATCTCGAGCGCTTGTTCGCCCGAATCCGGTTGAGAAATCAGGAGGTCTTCAATGTTCACTCCCAATTTCTGCGCGTAGGCGGGATCCATTGCATGCTCCGCATCGATATAAGCCGCCGTGCCCCCTTGTTTTTGCGCCTGGGCTACTATACTTAAGCATAGAGTGGATTTTCCGGATGATTCAGGGCCGAATATTTCCACAACTCGGCCTCTGGGAATTCCCCCCACACCAATGGCGATATCCAATGGCAGGGCCCCCGTGGGGACAATTTGAATTCCCTCGGATTTCTTTTCTCCCAAACGCATCACGGCCTCGGCACCGTAACTTTTTTGAATTTGGGCGAGCGCCATTTTCAAGGCTCTCTCTTTTTCTTCTTTGCTGGTGGGATGTTCCGACTTTTTATGTTCTTTGGATGACGACATATCTCCTCCTTAAGGAATAATAGACAGGGATTTCTTTCCGAGGGAAACGTCAGCCAAGAT
>JAKLIS010000337.1 GCA_022709485.1 Elusimicrobiota bacterium
GCTTTTCTTGGTAGATGCGCGATCCGATCCAACCCAGAACTCCAAAAGAAATAATTGTAATCCCGATTAACAACATCCACAGCTTCTTCATGTATTCCCCCTAAGTAAAGTATCTTCAGAAATAAAATGACAAGTGAACAGGCCTCAAAGAAGTGCCTAGTGCCTGGTTCTTAGTGCCTGGTAAAGAAAAAATCACTTAGTCTTCACCAGGCACTAGGCACCAGTCACTAGGAACTCTTCAATTTTTTAATGACAGCAGCTGAGGCCCATGGGAACCGGATGATCTCTCGGTTCGATCTGATAAAAAGCGGCTAATTCTTGCGCCAGTTTATGCCACATTCCGTGTTGTTCAGCGCCCAATTCCATTTTTTCCACCTCTTCAAACCGCTCAATAAGAGCGGCTTTATCGTCTTCATTGAATACGGATTCAGCCATCGGAAATAAGTGATGATCTTCCTTCATGATATGCTGGCGCAGAAGATCCACATATTGCCTGGCTGCGTAGATGAAATGCCCAACCGCCTCTTTTTGTTCCAATTGAAATTCTTTTATTGCATCGCTCATCGCTCGGATAAGGGCGCGGCCTTGGTCATGTTCCCAAAGCATGACCCCAATCGGCCCGCTGGATTTGGGAAAACCCCGGTCCACCATCTTGGAAAATAGATGGTTTTCTTCTTTCCCATGGTGGCACTTGTCAGCGAAGTTTTTAAGAAACTCCACCGCTTGATTCGCCCGCATTGGATCGAGGCGATTGGTTAACTCGGATTGGATGGCCATTTTTTCAAGGGCGCCCAATACAACTTCGATAACACGATGTTCAGATGACAGGATGGATGTTGGATTCATGTAAGTCTCCTTTTATTATTTTAAAAATCTGAAATCCCCAAAGTCCGAGAGCGGTCACTTCGAAAACGCCGCTAAAAGGCGTGATGTAAAAAAAGCTTGAATGAAAATCCGTTCCAATTTGGCCGACGACCCTGATGGTGCACCCCAGATTGATTAGGTGAAATGGCGCCCAAGGGAAAAAAGTTTCAAATTGGGTGAAATTATTCTTCCACGTTGAAATCAGTTTTGACGAAACCCCCATCATCATTTGCGTAAGAAAACCGACGGTGATGGCGTGGCGGATGGCGCCGTAATAGGCGTGTGAGAACCCCATCTTGGCTGCCTTGCTTACGCCTTGGGCAATAAAGTGGAGCGCTCCCATATAAGCGGGCAAAAGAACCAATAAACCCAGAGAAATAAACAGCCAGATGAAGGCGAACCGGATAAATTTAATGAGGTCATTTTGAAAGGGGTCTTCTGACGCCCGAAAATATAAAAGTCTCGATTTGATGACGGCGGCCATGGTCGCAAATGCCATTAGCAACGCCCCTGAATACCACAAGCCCGCCCAAGCATGGCCTCGAAGGCGCATTAGAATAAGTCCCGACAGCATGCCGGCCAGGCCCATTTGTATCGCCCAAAATAAAAGTTGAAGTGGGGGGCGACGCGTGATGGGATGCCAGCCGAACAAACGAGGAAAGAGCTTTTGACTGACGCCCAAAACCATGAGCATTCCAAATCCGTGAATTTGAATTTCGCGTAGCGGCGCCTGCCAAGTCGATACGAGACGAAGAAGGGTCTTCGGATCGGCGGCATGAGTGGTGGCAATAAAATAAATTCCGTCGTAAAAAGTCTGAATAATGAACCAAATGACAGCCGCCAGGACAAAATAATTGCTCGTTTCTAGCGCATTCGCTGAAAAAAGAAAAATCCTGAAGATGATGAACCCATATAGGAGGGCGGCCAAAACTTCCAACCCAGACCCCCACATAGCCACGTTCCATGCGAAAGGAAACAGAGATCCGATTCCTTCTCCAACGCTCCTTAACAGAACACCTCCCCCCATGAGCGGCAAAGTGGCCAAGGCCAGGTGAGGATGAGGGAGTGTGGACCCCTGAAATCCGGGAAGAAGCCGATAGGAAAAGCCCATTACAAATAAGCTCAGCCATCCAAATATTTGCGCATGGCCATGCGCGTTGATGGTATGGAGAGAAATGGCAGTAAAGGACTTCAAAAAGCCCATCTGAGCCAGTATCCAGGCTCCCCAAAAAGCGCCCAAGCTCAAGGTTAACGTTATGGCCGATAAAGTGAATGGCTGATGAATTTTGTCTAATCGCATATGATTATCCGATTTTAGAGTAAATTTTTTTATTTAGTTTTTGGTTTTGAGATTAAGTCGGCAATGGTGGTGTCTTCTAGAAAATTTAAATA
>JAKLIS010000338.1 GCA_022709485.1 Elusimicrobiota bacterium
ATCCTCATTTTAGATGGAGCTCACAATCCCAGCGCGGGCCGGGTGCTTCGTCAAACCTTGATTGACGAAAATATTAAAAAGGTGATTTTTCTGTGGGGGATGCTGAAAGATAAAGACCAAAAAGGCTTTATTCGGCCGCTGTTAAAATTTATTAAAAGATGCATCATCGTCCCTCTCCCATCAGAGCGAAGCGAAACGCCTGAAAACCTTTTTAAACAGATTCCGTCAAAACCGGGTTTCATTGAGACCTCGGTCCGAAGGGGACTCCAACGGGCCGCCGCCATAAACGGCCAGACCCCCATCCTAGCGGCGGGATCTTTATATCTGGTGGGTGAAATCAGGAAAATCGTCCGGCGCCACCTTGATTGAACAGTCCCAGGAAAATAAACTCTCTTAAATAAAGGAGAAAACAATGGCATTTCGAATTGGAATTGATTTGGGCGGCACCAATGTCAAAGTGGGTTTGGTGAACTCTCGGCTTCAAATCGTTAAAGAACAAACAGTCCGGACTTCCGGGTTCCAAAAACCAGAAAGCCTGGCAAAAGAACTGGCCCTTGTATCCAAAGCCCTATCCAAAGGGCACGACGTCTCGCACATTGGGATTGGAGTTGCCGGAGATACGGATTCGAAAAATGGCATTGTCCGGGTGGCTCCCAATCTCAAATGGAAGAATGTTCCTTTTAAAAAAGTTTTTCAATCCCATATTTCCGGCCATGTGACCGTTGATAACGACGCGAACGTCGCGGCTTGGGGTATATACAACACACAAACCCCCAAAGGGGTTAAACATATCCTGGTTTTAACCCTCGGAACCGGCGTGGGCGGGGGCATCATCATTGATGGGAAAATTTACCGCGGCGGGACGGGGAGCGCCGGAGAATTCGGCCATCTCACCATTGTTCCCAACGGGCTGCCATGCAATTGTGGCGACAAGGGATGTTTGGAAGCCTATGTGGGAGGGCTTAACCTTTCGCGAAATGTCGCCAAAGCCATTTTGGAAGGCGCCAAAACACGTCTCAAAAAAATTTATAAAAGAGCACCGTCTGAGCTGACCCCCCATTCTATTTTTGTCGCGGCAAAGGAGGGGGACGCCTTCGCCCTTAAGGTTTGGAAAGAGGTGGGCGATAATCTGGGTATGGCCATCGGAAACCTGGCTTATCTTTTTAACCCAGAAATGGTGTTTCTGACTGGAGGAGTCGCGCAAGCCGGCGAACTATTTTTAAAACCTTTAAGTGAAAAACTAATCAACCGTGCCTTTGAAACAATAACGCAGTCGATTGTTTTGAAGGTGGCCAAAAATCCGAATCAAATGGGAGTTATTGGAGCGGCGCTCCTTTAACGGATGGCCTTCCCAAAAAATATCGTCAGGATTTTGACCGCGGGAACCGCGCTCTTAGTTCTTCCGATTTTCTCCTCCGCAGAAGAATATAAGGCGGATGTATCCACCGCCACGGGGGATAAAATCACATACGATTCTCCCACCCACACCGCTCAAATTATTGGAAACGCCAAAGTTGAATCGGACACCGGCACACTGACGGCGGATTCCATTCGCCTGAACACCGAAACCAAAGTGGGGCATGCCGAAGGCCACGTGGTTTTGACCGATTCAATGGGGACGCTCAAAGGAAGCGCGGCGCAATATCATTGGGAAGCGTCCACGGGGGTTGTGTATGAGGCTGAAGGAACCGTTCCGCCATGGCGTTTTCGAGGAGATCCCCTTTATCAAACAGGTGAGAACACCTTTCAATTAAAAAAGGGGGCGGTCACGAGCTGCGATTTGGATCCGCCCCATTACCTATTGCGATCTTCCCGCTCTAAAATGATCCAACGGGAGAGGATGAATTTATTGTCTCCCAAAATCCAGGTGGATGACACCGACGTTCTTTATTTCCCGTTTTTTTCTAAATCGTTGGTTCCCAAGAAATGGTCTTTGCGCGTTGAACCCGGGAACTCTTCTCGGGACGGTTTCATCATTCGCAACACCCTTGGATATCCATTAAACGATCAAAGCAAGATTCTTTTGAAATACGATTGGCTGGAGAAAACCGGAAACGGCGCCGGTGTTCAATATCAATACAGCGCGCCGGAGTTAAACAGCCTTTTGGATTTTGACTATTTGCGGGACATTAATTCCGATCCCCAGCCTCAACGCCGCCGATACGGCTTATATTGGAACCATTTTCAGAAAATCACTTCACGCATCACCTTGAATTCAACAATCGACTATAAAAGCGACCAAAATTTCGGGAACG
>JAKLIS010000339.1 GCA_022709485.1 Elusimicrobiota bacterium
CCCGTCCATTTGGCCAACCATTCAGGCAATAATTTCTCAACCGATCCGCAAATAAATTGAGCGTTATTCACATTATTTCGAATGGCATTTTCCTTCGCGTCTTCGATGGCCGACGGATTTAATTCAATCCCGATTATGTTTTTGAAAAAACCGGCCAAATTGAGCCCAATCGCGCCCGATCCGCAATAAAGATCAAATAAAACATCCGGACCGGTGTCTTCTTTCATCCATGTTTTTAAAAGGCCGATCATTTTTTCTGCCGCATGGATGTTGGTCTGCATGAATGAACGGGGCGCCACTTTGAACCGGACCTCTCCGACTTTTTCAAAAAAATGTCCCGCCCCCCAAAAAATCTCTTTGACATTCCCTTTCGCCACATCGGATATCCCTTCCGGCACGGTCCACAAAAAAGTTGAAATGGAAAAGTCGGCTTTTTTTAATCGCGCGGCCAGATCGTCGACTTGTGGGCATTCCTCCGCGGCAAATAAATTTACCATCCTTTCGCCGGTATTTTTTCCCTCTCGGATGACAAGATGGCGGAGTATCCCCTGGTGATTTTTTCGAACATAGACGGGGATTTTGTGATTCGATGCCCAATCAGCGGTTATCTTTAAAATGTTTTGAGCCTCTTTGGACTGAAGCTTGCATTCGAAGGTCGGCGTCACCAAAGCAAATCGCCCTTTCGGATGAAGCCCCAGGTGGACTCG
Source organism: Elusimicrobiota bacterium (assembly GCA_022709485.1). Taxonomy (GTDB): domain Bacteria; phylum Elusimicrobiota; class Elusimicrobia; order F11; family F11; genus JAKLIS01. The sequence goes on from JAKLIS010000339.1 coordinate 708, forward strand.
ATTTTCGCCATTTACCGCGCGACCCTTCAACTGCCCTAATATTTCGAGATCTTTTAAATCGCCGAAGGAATACTCCATTTTGTTTCGGTAGAAAATGTTTTCTGGAGAAGGATACACGGGGTGAAACCGGTCCGGAGAAACGTCTTTCAGATGAACTCTAACGGCTTCCTCTTTTTTTTGAAGTTGTTTTTCATAGGGAAGTTCTTGAATCTGACAGCCGCCGCAGCGGCCAAAGTGCGGGCAAATGGGATTCATGAAATTAAATCATTCAACCATTTTCCTCAAATAGACAATGGCTTCGGAATTTTTGGGGTCTATTTGAAGAGCTTTGTCGAAATGGGCGGCGGATTCTTTAAGCCGTCCTTTGAGGTAAAGAATTTTCCCTAAATTCAGATGGCCGTCGATAAATTGGGGTTGAATGGCCACCGCTTTTGTCCAGCTGCTGATGGCTTCATCCACTTGACCCAACGTGTAATAAATATTTCCTAAGTTATTATAAGCGCCCATTCGCTCAGGATCGATTTTAATGATTTTTTTATACGCTTCGATGGCCTTCCCTGCCATCGCCCTATTGATGTCTCCGCTGGATGTTTTTATCTCTTTGGCATACACAAATGCCAAACGCTCCAAAACAGAAGGTTCCTTGGGGTATTGCACGGCCAACCTTTCAAGGTCTGTGACCGTCTTTGCCGGATCAAGGAGTCTTTCATCGAAGAAATCTTTCTGGCCGCTGACGGCTTTTTGCGCCAGATAGGGTTTTTTCATCTGAGGAAGTACGACGTTTCCCATAAAAAACAACCAAATGGCCGACCCCGCCAGCGCGAAAAATGTGGGAATTCTAGGAATGGCGCCGTAAACAGGCGGTTCTAGAATCGGCCCCCTTTCAGGAACAACGCGAAGGCCAATCAAAATAAACGTGAGCGCAAAGGAAATTGAAAAACGCATATCCACAGAGAAAAAATTTTGAATGAGCAGCGCCAAAATTCCGTAAAAAAGAATGGAAGAACCGGGGGGATCAGTCGATGAAAATTGAAACCGAAAAACAGCCAGTATAATTAATAAAAACGAGAGAAACCCAAGTAGTCCCCCCTCCGCCAGGCTTTGAAGGTATTCATTATGGGCGTAATTGACGATGAACTCCCCTTGAGGCCACTTGGCCTTTAAATCCTCTCCCGCAAATTGAATAAAATTGGTGTGAAAGGCCCCTAAGCCGACTCCGGTAACAGGGTGACGCCGAGCCATCTTTATAGTGTCTCTCCATATAAGAAGATGCGCCTGGTCGCGGGCCCAGATGGTCTTTGTCTGCCAAATAAAAAAGCCGGCCAGAATTATTATTCCAAGCCACCCCGCCCATCGGATTTTTCGAAATCCAATTTTCCATCCGATAGCGAGAAGCCCCGCAAAAATCAGTCCTATCCAAGCGGCTCGCGTCTTCGAATAATAAATGGCGGCCAAGTCTAGAGCCATTAACAATATAAGCCCGCCCCGAACTCCTTTGTTCTTAATGAGGCTC
>JAKLIS010000034.1 GCA_022709485.1 Elusimicrobiota bacterium
GCGGGTGTCAAATTTTTTGGTTAATTTTTGAGTCGAGATGGAAAATTGGGGAGCGCTTTGAAAATCCATTCCTTTTTCGAAAGGCCGATTTTCCCAGGGTTCACGCAGGACCGGAACCCGCGTTTTTCCCACTCTTATCTCTTTCAATTCACCCCCCGGCCAAATATGGCCATTTTTCAGGTATTGAACCATCGGAGCGCGGCTTCCCTCACCACTATTTCTGACGACTAAGGTGAGCGTCTCTTTCGCCCGCGTCATCGCCACATAAAAAACTCTGACTTCCTCCGCCGCCTCCCGCCTTTTGATTTCTTCGCTTAAAAGAACCATGGCGGAATTGATATGCCCCAAGCCAGGAATTCGGATTCCCACCATATCCCGGCGCCAGTCTTTATACACCGCCGGTCCCCCCGGCTCAAAATGGCCTTTTTTGGCGGAAAGGTTGGGAAGAAACACCACGGGAAACTCCAACCCTTTGGCCTTATGAATGGTCATCACTTTGACCGCGTCAAAGAGCGAATCTGAGAGCGGATTTTCCCCTTCCTCCGATTCCTCTTCAAACAGGTCTTTAAATCGCGACACGAAGGTCCTCAACGTGATTGGTTCTTCCCCCTCCCATTTGTGGGCCATTTGAAATACCTTTTGAAGGTTCGCCAAAGACTGCTCCCCCTGCCGGGCTTGGGACGTTATTTCAAGCATCCACGTTTGGTCAAAAATTTTTCGAATGAGATGGGACACCGGGATGAGAGGCGCTTGTTCGTTGAGACTGAGCAAAGTGGAATAAAGCGGGATTAAACGTTCTGGAAAAAAATTTGTTTTCTTCCGGTAATCCAAACCGCCCGCTCGTGCAATTTGAGTGATCTCTAAATCGTTAAGGGACCCCACGGGAGAGCGCAAGATCCCCGCCAAAGCCAACTTATTTTCTGGATCTAAAACGGCGGACAACAAATTAAAAAGATGCGAAATTTCCGGCCGCCTAAAAAAGGATTTTTCTCCTTCCGCCAAGTAGGGAATCCCATGGCTTCTAAAGGCTTCAACATAATCATCAAAGGCGAATGAGCTTCGAAATAGAAGGGCAATGTCCCGGTACTCGAGAGGCTTGGAATCACGCTGGGACTTGCCCACATTTTTCTTTATCCATTCGGCAATCATTTGAGCTTCAAATCTCCGCTGGGGGCCGGAGTGAGGTTTTTCTTCTTTCGGGATGTCGATAACGGAAATGGCAAGGCCGGGCCTTTCTTCCGGTCCCTGACCCGATTGAATCGACAAGTAAGAGGGCTGGACGAACCGCTCCGTTTTCATCAACAGGGGAAACACCGTGTTAATCGATTCTAAGATCTGGAAATGGCTTCTGAAATTGGTGGAGAGCACCACCTCAAGCGCCCCTTGGGTCAACATGAGGTCTTTAAATTCCTCAAAGGCGGCGATATCGGCTCCGCGGAAGCGATAAATGGACTGTTTGGGATCTCCCACCACAAAAAGCCTTCCGGGACTTAAACGGACCTCCCGCCAATGGCGGGCGGCGCCGGAGGGATCTTCAGCCAAGTAGAATAGGATTTCCCCTTGAAGGGGATCGGTGTCCTGAAATTCGTCAATTAAGAAAGTGGAAAATATCTTTTTTAATTCCGACCGGACTTCCAAATGGTCTCGAAGAAGATTCCTTGAAAAAACCAAAAGACCGTCAAAAGACACCGCGCCCTTTCGTTTGAGTTCGTTTCTCACTCGTCGCACAAGCGGGGTGATCACGTCTAAGGCTTTTTGGACCAAGCCGTCATCGACTTTGACCACGGCCAATGCCACCCCCCTGATTTCGGCCATCGCTTGTTTGGTGGAGTCCTCTTTCCAGGAGTTGGGAAGGTTGTTCGCGTTCAGATTTTTGACGTTTTCAATATCAGCCGGCGGATAATTCCCCCCTTTCACCCCGCTCGTAAAAATATTTTTAAGAGATTCGATTCCTCTCATAAAAGCGGGCGCGCGCGCCGGGACCCCGTGTTTATCCGTTAGTTGATTCAGCCTCTCTAAAGATTTTTCGATGAGGGCCTGGACATCATAACGCTGGGTCAGGCGATCAAATTCAATCTCCGGGGATAAGAGAGCTTGAGCGAATTCCCTTAAATCCCGTAATTCCATTTTTTCAAGAAGTTCAAACCACAGCGCTCTCCGGGGAGACTCCGGCCCCAGTTCGGAAATGAGCCACCCCCGCCATTCAGTTTCGAATAAAGCGGCGGTGATATTTCCTTCATCTTCTTTGAAATGGGGATCGACACCGGCCTGAATCGGAAACAACCTTAAGAGGTGCCCCGCGAAACTGTGTATGGTGCCAATTTGGGCGCGAGGAATGCTCTCAAGCGCTTTGGCCGCCAAGCGAACCTGATCTTCAGAATAACGACGGCGTGAATTTAACGCGGTGTTCTCATCCGGCAAACGTTCGACCGGTTTTTTTCCCCCTTCTGCCGGACGGGCAGGCTCCTCGGAATGAACGGCGTGGGATAAGACAATTTCCCTCAGTTTTTTCTCAAGCCGCTCCCGCATTTCTTCGGCGGCCTTTTTGGTGAAAGTGAGAGCCACAATTTTTTCAACCGGGATTTCTTTCTCGAGCAACAGGCCCAACAGCCGTTCGATTAAAAGGGTGGTTTTTCCCGTGCCGGCTCCGGCCAGGACCACCATGTTTTTGTCGAGATCGTGGGAAATGAGGTCCCTTTCTTTTTGGTCGAATAGGGTTGTTTTATCTAGAACCATAAATTTTTAAGCCTTTTTTTCCCGGCAATCATTCATTTTTTCGGCCGGACCCGACTCTGACCGGTATGAAGAGATGGAATCGTTTTTCCGGCACATTTGGGCCACCCAGCACCAAGAACAATAATTTCCCGGCAACATCGGAAATTGACCTTGGGTGAGAAGACCCAACTGGATCTGAATGGTCCTTAAAATTTCGACTTTGTTTTCCTCCCAGGCTTCCGCGGAGAGCTCTTTAAACGGCTCTTCTTCGCGAAGATAACAATAGGAAAATGAGGTTTGTCCGGCCTTTATCTTTTGCTCCCGCAGGAATTTTTCTAATAGCAGAAGATAGACAGGGGGTTGAGATTGAAACCCTTGCAAGGCCCCCGTGGGAACGGATACTTTTCCCGGCCAGCCGGTCTTATAATCCACCACGCGAGCTTTATTTGAACCAATGTCAATTCGATCCATGACGCCTTGCCAGTTCATTTGATCCAAGGGCGGCGCCAGGGTGGCCACAATTTTTTTCTCAAAAAAAGTGGGCGTAAACCTATTTGAATTAAGCCCCTCAATATCTTCAATCAGACACCGTTTGATCTGCCTCCAAACCTGAATCCGCAAGGCTTCCCATAAGACGGGGTGCATTTTGACTTCCGACGGAGCCTGTAAGGGGAAAATTCCATCAAATACCCTTTGGGCCGCCTTTTCTTCGAATTCATAGGGCGCGGGCTTTTGGCCGTTTTCCGTGAGGGAAATGAAATATTCTTGAAAAAACCTGTGAACCCATTCCCCTTTAAGCCGGGGGTCCATGCGCTCAAAGTCCCAATCTTCATCCGGCCTTTCAAGACCCCAAATCGTTTCGGCCATAAACTGAAAAGGACACCGGCCGAAAACCTCGAGCCGCGTGGGCGAAAGAGTGAAGTCTTTAAGCCAATCCTCAATTCCTTTTGAGTCGATTATCCCGTCATAAACGCCGGGATCTTTGAAAGCCTGAAGAGCCGAAAGGGTTTTGAGCCCTTCTTCCAACCCCTTTCTTTGGGGATCCAATTGCCCGGCCAGGTCCAGTCCTTTTTCACGGTCCGATGAGAGCGCCAGAATTATCGCGTCCCGGCGGCTCATGAATTCCGGGGCAGTTTCATGGAGTTTCGAAAAATAGGGCCGGGGAATCAAAGTCACCGCCTCCTCGAATCGCTTCCTTCTCTCTTCGACAAAAGCCCGCAAGAAGGCAGACGGTCCCACAATGGATCCGTTTTCATCGGACCTTTGGTAGGTGAGATAAAGTCTTTCATCGGCCGATTGGGTGATGATGTGAAAAAGGAGCCGCTCCTCATCCAATGCCCCCATTTTTTGAGGAATTTTGTAACCCAATGTGTTTGTGAGCGCCAACCGGGCGTTGTCTCTTAAAAAGGGATCTTCCCGAATTATTCGAGGAAAAACCCGTTCCTCAACTCCCAACAAAAACACCACTTTGAAAGAGAGTCCTCGCGCCTGCTCCGCGTAAAGAAGAGAAACATACGGTTCTGTTCCTTTGGGAGTTTGGAGGGAGGTTTCCGCGCATCTTTCCCTAAAAATTTCGACAAATTCTTCCGCCGATATCGCTGGTTTCAAATCCGAAAAAATGGAAAGGCTTTCCACCGCCTCCTGCAAGAGCGAAAGAACCGGCGCGGCAATGACGGATTGAAGCGGCTGAAATGAGTCCAACTCTTTTAGGGCCTTTTGAATACACGCCTCCCATCCCGTCTTGGCGAATTCGGGCGATGAAGCCAAGGCCTCTTTAAGAAGATCCAAAAACTCAACCACCGCCGGGACTTGAATCAAAGGCAGGCCTTCGACGGCATGATAGGGAATGTTCCGTTCGCCAAAAGAGATTGGGATCTCACTTCGAAGGCGTTCTTTATTCCTTGAAACAACCGCGATCTCTTCAAAAGGAATCTTTTCTTCCTCATGAAGCCGCAAAATTTCCCGGGCCACCACCCACGCCTCATCTCGAAGCCCCGAAACATTAAATATTTTCGCGGGCGCCTCTTCATGGAGGGGCGCCGCGGGAAGGGACGTTTCTTTTTCTATCATCCGCTGAAGGAAATTGTCTTTGAAAAACCCTGAAAATTTATAGGCTGGATGATCGGCCACAAACGGATAAAAAAGCGCCGCCTTGTGATGCATGGCAAGCGCTTGAAGAAAATCAAGTTGAACCCCCGTTAAATCATAAAAACCGTAGAAAATTATTTCTTTAAATTGCGCCAGGCGCTTTGACGCGGGCGCCAATTTGATTGCCTCACGGGTGAGGGCAATCCGGGGGAGGAATTTCAGGCGAGCCACTCGGTTCAAATAAATCCGATACAATTTGAAGAGCTCTTTCAAAGTCCCCAAATCCACAGTTTCCCCCAAAAATCCCTCACCGATCGCGTCTTGAACGTCTGGGGGAACCCCCGCGTCCACCAAGTCCCGGAGGGTTTCCCTAACGGCCGCGGGAAAACCTTCGGGGAGGGCCATGTCCTCAAATCCATGAAACGGCCGGTCTTCTTTCTGGATAAATTTCACGAGCGTGTCGAAAAAAAGAGGATCTGACAAAATAGGCTTTGACAGGTCTCCGTCTGAATCGACGATTTCCCGAGCCATCGAGGAAAAGGTATAAAAGAAAAGATTGAGAACCGAGGTATTGTTTTTGGATAGAATAAGCTGAAGCCGTTCTTGTATCCGCCCAGAAGGGGCAATCACCGCGACCGGCGACCAAGGATCTGTTTTAAGAGATTTAACCCGTGAAATAAAGGCGTTTTCGAGATGCGGGTGAAATGGCCCTGATATAAGCGTCAACATAGACGGTAATCTTACCAATAATCCGGGTTTTGAGACGGCTTTGGCTTCCCTGTTGCTATGTAAGAGAGGGAGGGAAAATTAAGCTATAAAAGAGGGAATTATGACCATGGATCATGAAAAAGAAAATACCTTTTCGGGAAAACTAGATATAGTAAAATTAGACCGCTCCGACGATGAGAACTCATCATCGGACGCCATCCTTCCTCCGGCCCCAGGGCCGGAAACCCTACCGAAGGAAAATATTAATGATGCCCGGTATGATCCCCGGTTGTATCAATTGAAATCTGAGAGATTGGAAAAAACGCTGAAGGAATGTGAAGAGGAAATCCTTCTGCTTGTCGAATTGCTGAAGAATAAAAAACCGGAAAAAGAAGATAACTCAAATGAGCCAGGAAAATAATAATCAGCCCAAGAGAAGGCTCACCAAAGAAGAGCTGATGGCGGGCAAATGCGAGCCGGACGACTTAACGAATAACGATCCTCGATTGAAAAGTCCGGATGACCTCCTTTTGCGTCTATTGGCCCAGAAAAAAGGCCCGAATGGCGCCAAACCGGTTTCCCAGGTCGAGGCCGTCAAAATTGAAAAAACGGCCATGCCAATGGAAGAAGGAAAACCCGTTTTCAAGATTCCTTCCCCCAAATCCAACGAATCGCTGGGAACTTTTGGTGAACCGGAAATCCTGAAAGAATCCGCTGAGAATGAGGCGCCCGATCGTCCAATATCGGCTGAAGTGAAAGTAAATTTGGAAGACCTTCAAAACAAAAAGTGGTTGGCCTTAAAAGAAATGTATGACAGGGATATGACCCGCTGGAGGGAATACGAACAAAATGTCACCCATTGGCGCGACAAAGTCCTGCAAATTGTTCACCGGCTTCAAAATGAACTGGCTCACGCGAAAGGACTCCACGACGAAGTGGACGCTTTAAAAAGCGTCATCAAGGCGAAAGACGAGGAAATGGCCAAAATGAAAAAAACCTTGGTCCATTCCATCAAAAATAAAACCCACCTTTAACCCCCCCCATTCTGTTTGACTTCTTCAAGCTGAATGATTTTTCTTCCTTTTAACTTAATCATCCATCCCAGCATCTCCGCCGGCTTGAAGACAAGAATTTCAAATCCCTCTTTTTGGGCGCCCTTTCCTTTCACCCGGATTTTTGAATAATCGGCCCCCACAAAGTTTTTAATTTCCTTATTTTTGAGGATTGTTTTGATTTCGGGGGCTTTTTGGATGTCGGAAAGGACGTCGAGATATTCAAACCGAAGTAAATCTTTTTTTTCATCCCAGATGATTTTGTGCATCGGGTGGTAGGCCACAAAAACGGGCATGGCGAGATCGCCTTCGGTATTTAATATGACGGGACGACCGGATTTGTTGTTCTGTAAATGGATACGGGACGGGCCGTCTGACTCCACAAAATCAATAAAGTCTTGATATCTTTTTAAAGTCCCATGAATATCCTCAACCTTCTTGGTGGAAACCACGAGAGGAACGCGGGCTTGAAAACGATACGCAAACCGGCTCGTCACCTCCCATTCCGCTTGGAATCCGGTTTCTTCATCAAAATTCAATTTATCGAGCTTCAGGGTTTTAAAATTCCAATAGGGCGGGCGTTCATATTCCGTCATGAAAACATTCAACGCTTTATTGAATTCGGCCGCTGAAAAATTTGTTTCAATGGACCCATTTTTTAAAGCGGCAATCAAAGAAATTTGAACCGGAACGGCCTTATAATTAAATGAACCGATAAGCTTCCCGGTGGTATTTAGGGTGCCTTCAAAATCAGGCTTAATATTTTCTTGCGCCCAAAGCTGAAATGGTATCCCTTGAGCCACAAATTCCTGGAGATGAGAGCCTTTGGCAAAATGAATCCAGATTTTTTCATCAATTTGAAAGGCATTTCCGCTGAGCCCATATAATGGCGGGAAAAACCCCGCGATGGCGACAATAACGCATAAGGAAATTTGTTTTAAGTTTCTCTCCATCGGATTCCCCTTCTATAAAATAAAAGGTTTAACGGCAAAGAGGACCCGGTGTCCATGCCGCAAGATTCGTAATGCCGAAAATTTTCTGCTCGGCATCCAATATCGTCATGAGAGTTTTCCGATCGGCACGACGAATCTTGAAGGACCGGCACCTATTAAAAAGTTCCAAAATCGGGAACGATAGGACTCAACCTGACCCCTTTCCAGGTTTTAAGCATGTTTTAGAATTCCGATGGCGTGACGAATGATGGAACTGAACGGAACCACAGTAATAAAAGAAGATTCCGCCTCGAAAGCGGCGATCAAATCCTCCAACGATGTGTATTTGAGTATTTTGAAAATTGATTGGGCGTTCATCCGGTATCCTTTCAAGTCCAGGGTCAATTGTCGGGAATAAACCACCGTTCCCAATCCTTGAACGGAGTGGATTTTCCTGAGCTCCGCCTCCATGACAAAAGGGTTAATGGTTCCTTTATTTAAATCCAAAAGCCCATTCACTGGAATTAGTTTGATAATCATTGGTCCAACAGATTTGAGGAATTCAAACTTTTCTGAATGAACGAGATATTCCGATTCATCAACCAATAATGAAATTGTTTTTGACCCGGAAACTTTTGAGAGCCATTTTTTCACCTGCGCTAAATCCGCCTCCCGAACGATGCCGGCCGCGTTCAGCTCCCCCACATAAATTTTTTCCTCTAAAGGTGATGGTTCCGCATCAGGCCGGGAAAATTGGCCAATGGTATAAAGCTCTTTTTTTGCGGGCCCCATGAGGGTTTGAAGGGTCCGGGCAGCTAAGCTGGAGTCTCCTCTGTGAATGGGAGGGATTAAAACAGGTTCATTAATTTTTATTAAATCTAACGATTCTTTTTGGTCGGCCTTTCCCCTTATGTCAACAGGCGGCGCCCTGTTGCGAGTTTGATGTTTAAATAAGTTGACAATGAAAGCAGGCAGGCCTTTTAAAAGAAGGCTAGACCAAAGGGGTGTGAATAAAGAAAAGATCAAAACTAAAAAGGCAATAATCGCATAGCCTACAGATATGCCTGGATTGTTCAGAAAACCCGCCGCCATTAATGAGGAATGGGGAAATTGAATTATTTCTCCAAATATGGAATTCAAAATTTTCCCCGTTATCAGAAAACTAATAATCCAACTCGCCAATTTAACCTCTGTCGGCGACATTTTAGGGCCAGGAGGAGTGGAATCAACCTTTGGTTGTTGCGATTGTTCAAAATCCTTGAGAAGAACGTTGATCCCCTCCGATTGGGTTCTATTCAAAATCAAATTAGGATCTGATTCAATTAATCGCAGCAGATAATCCACTCTTTCAACCACATCGGCGTTTTCCATCTGCCCAGTTAAATCATCATGGCGGTCCAGATTTTCATGATTTGGAGTGACCCCCGGTAACTGGACACAAGAAGAAAAAGTTTAGGTAGGCTGTTCCGTGGAAAAGGAGCAGCGAA
>JAKLIS010000340.1 GCA_022709485.1 Elusimicrobiota bacterium
ACCCGGACTCAAAAACCGGTCAATGTCACCTTTGCGGAAGTTTTTTCAAGTTCTATGACGTTGAGTTGGGAGAGTGACAATCCGGTCGGAACCAAATTTTCGGTTGAGCTTTCAACCGCCTTCGATTTCTCAGGCGCTGTTTTTTCTTCTGAAATAAAGAAGGGCGTGGAGGGGCGGCAGACGTCTGCCTCCGTGGCGGGATTGGCGGCGCTCACGTCCTTTTATGGACGGGTGAGAGCTGAAAGTGGTGACCCGTCCCTTCCGCCGGCAGAAGAAGATTTTGTTCGAACAGTTCCGGCGTTCGCGACCACAAAAGAACCGGTCATCAATTTCCCAAAACCCGTTATCACGGCCGTCCGCCATTTGGAACCTTATGACCAACTTCAAGTGGAATGGGAGAGACTCTTCGATTTGGATCTGCAAGGGTTGACTCTTTTCTACCAGATTCAAAGAAGTCAAAGTCGGTTGACCGGCTATACCACCATTGCGACAGTGGAAGATCCCGCCGGATCCCCAGAGGTTCTTTTAAGCGTAAACGATTCGGGACTTACTTATTCCATCTCACCCAACACGACTTATTATTACCGGTTGAAAGCCTATGCCGGGAGTAGCTGGTCTGAAGCCTCAGACCTCGTTTCCAAATTGACAAAAGCCGCTCCTGTGAGAGCTTGGAGAAAAATAATCGCCCATGGTCCCGAAAACATTGAAGTCCAATGGGACGCGCCTGAAAATACCTATCGCGTCCGCTATGAATTGGCGTATTCAACGGACGGCTTTCAAACTTATCAGGTCGTGACGGTTTTAAACAACCAACAGGCAGCCTTCCTATATAAACTCACTCCCAACACCACCTACGAATTTACCGTGCGCGCCTTAAATGGAGATGGGATCCCAACAGATCCCCATCCGCCCGTTCCGGGAGACCCATGGGATCTTCCGTTTGCCTCTACCGCCACCTTGGCCTCCAATCCTGGGGCGCTCCCATTTTCCAATGTCGGCCGCAATTATCTCACGGCCAATTGGAGCTCTAATAATCCCGCGGGGACCCCATTTTTTGTCCAAATTTCCGAGACGGATGATTACAGCGGCTCTATTGTGTCTCAAGAAACAATGGAACATACCGCCGATTTCACCAATTTAAATCCCCTGACAACCTACTTTGGGCGGGTGAAAGCCGTGAGCCTCTCCGGTCAAGACAACCCCTTGGGATGGATATCTTTGGGGAGCACCATTACTTTGCGCGACAGCGTGGATGTTCGGCCGCCTTATGATCTTTCTTTGACCATTCTGAATTCTCGGTCCGTCAAACTCGATTGGAAAGAAGACCCCGCGACATTTGAGACCGGATTTGTGGTGGCCATGAAAATTGGAGCAGGTGAATGGACGGACATGGCTCCTCTTCCGGCCGACACATTAACCACCACAATCGATCTCATCCCGGACACAACCTATTATTTCCGAGTCAAAGCCATGCTGGGGCCGGATGGTTCACCCTATACCCCCGCCGTCAAGGTCGTCATGCCAGCCGACCAACCCATGCCTTTCGCGGGTTCCGGGGCCTTTGAATTGTTTATCTCCAGCATTCACATGACCTGGGATGGGGTTCAAAATCCCACTTGGACAAAATATACCGTTCGGTGGACCACCTCACCCTTTGATTCTTATGTCACCGGTCCCATTGTCATAGGAACCCATTTTGATCTATTGAATTTAAGCACCAACACTGTCTACCGGGTTCAGGTCAAAGCCCAAAACGGGGCCGAGCCGCCAGCGTCCACAGATTGGACGACGCTTTTTGAAAAATCCACACGTGTGGATGAAATCCAATATTTTTCGATTAACGCAAATGAGGTGTTTATCTCAAGCGCGTTGGTCCGATACTCCGCCGGCACAAACCCTTCAGATACCATCCTCCATTTGGACGTCGCGCGGAATTTAAGTTTCAACAACATTGAAAAGACAGTGGAATTTACCGGAGGAGATTCTTTTTGGGTGACCCGTTTGGCTCCCAATACCGATTATTATTTCCATCTCAGAGCTCAAAACAGGGACGGACTTCCTTCAGAATGGAGGGTTGCCGTGGCCAAAACCAAACCCGGGGATGATGTCCTTGCGCCCCAAAATCTTCGGGTGATGGATATCTCAGCGACCTCTGTGGCCCTCGCTTGGGACCCGGTATCCCCCGTTCAAAGCTACCTGGTTC
>JAKLIS010000341.1 GCA_022709485.1 Elusimicrobiota bacterium
CGCCACTTTCTCCAAAGAAGCGATTTCCCTTGGAATTTGAGCAGACGGAGGGGTCAGACATTCAGCTAATTGACGTCATTGTTCCCTACGGCTCTCGGGCTTCCGGGAAACCTTTGTTTCTTTTGGGTTTCCCGAAAGACAGCCTTGTCACGCTCATCATTCGGGACAATAACCATATCATGCCGACGGGGACCACCGTGATTGAGGACGGAGACATTTTGCTCACGCTATCGAGTCCGGAAAATTTAAAACTGGTCCAAAAAATTCTTAAACCTTAGTTTTTATTTTCTGAGATGCCGTTTTAACCGCCTTTCCACTGAATGAATCTTTTCATCCAACCGATTCTTATGGTTTTTCCGATAATCAATTTTCACGCTGGCTTCAACTCGGGAACAATCTTTTTGGAGCGCTTCAAAACATTTCTTAAATACCGACATAAGTTCCGGCCATTCCCCTTCCAAAATAGTCCCCATGGCATTTGTGCGATATGGGATCCCGCTTCGATCAATTATGTTCAATACGCGGCAGACGTATTTGCCAACGCTCTCTCCTTTTCCCAAAGGGAATAAGCTGAGTTCCATTAACATTATGATGGTCTCCTTTTAAATGAACTTTTGCTTTGTTGCGTTGTTAAATTAATAGAACAATATGAAATTGAACGACTCTGATATCACGGATTATGGGCTTCGATACCTTAGTCTAATAGGAAAGAGACGCAATCCCGTTTCGGCGTCACAATTAGCTGATGCTGAAGGCATTTCGCTTCTATTGGTAAAAGAAATCACAAACAAACTCCTGCGAAAGGGCCTTATTCAATTCGAAAGGGGAGGCTTCAAACTGATTAACAACCTGAAATTGGAAGAAGCCGTGGACATTTTAAAGAAATCCCTTTATCCCATTGCCCCCGCCAGCCGAACCCCTGAATCGTTAATTGAAGACAATATGGTTTGGCGAAGCGGAACATTTTAGGAGCCTTTCCCGTGACGCCTGAAGAAATCACCAACGCTCTTAAAACCATCCCGGACTGGACTTATTCGGAAGAAAAGAATTCCATTGCCCGGTCATACAAAATGCAAGGGTTCAATTCAGCCGTCGAGCTTATTAATAGGATTTCCGGTATTGCCGAAAAATACAATCACCACCCCGATATCCATTTGGTTGGTTACCGGAACTTGACTGTTGAACTCTCCACTCATTCTGCCGGTGGTTTAACCGAAAAGGATTTCTTGGTGGCGGCGGAAATTGAAAAAACCGAAAAAACATCAAATTCCTGATTTAATCCCACCTTTACACCAGGGGCATGGCCGCCAAAAATTGCTCGCCGCGCTTCCTGATTTCCTCATGCGAAAGATTTTCAACATGCGTCGCAATGGTCCATGAATAACCGAAAGGATCGACCACTGTTCCACATCGGTCTCCCCAAAACATGTCCGCCATTGGCATCGCAGATCGGGCGCCCGCTTTGATTGCTTGGTCGAAAAGCGCGTCGGCATCCTTTGTATAGAGATAAAAAGAGATGGGGCTTCCCTTGAGAGATTCCGCTGAAAAACATTTTCTCTCCGGGGATTCATCCCCCATCATAATAGCCGATTCTCCGATTTTTAATTCGGCATGCATGATCCCCTTTCCTTTCGGGTTGGGAAAACGGGAAAGCTCGACGGCGTTGAAAGCCTTCTTGTAAAACTCAATGGCGCGTTCGGTGTCTTTATATGAAGCCACCATATTTAAGGTCTGATAATTTTCCGGCACGAATTCTTCTTTCGAGTTCATATTGTCCTCCTGTTTTTTTATATCCGGATAGAAATCCGGACTCAAATCGCATTAATTAAAACAACCGGAAAGGTCGACCGTTCCATAAATAGCCTGCGCCTTGAACCTATCCTTTCCTCCCTTTATCCAAGATGCGCCATTGGGCGGGAATAGCTTCTCAATAGGGCTCGGTCCATGAAACCGAAAAATATGTCAGTGGTTCATGTGGCTTCAGCGAAGATACCGCGGAACTGACTCTCAGGCCCATCCCCGCGGAAGGAAATATGAAGGAAACCGCCGTCTCGAAAAAGAATTTCAGCGCCTGGAAAATGGAAAAAGTATATGTCGCTTCAGAATCCTTTTTTGCGGGTCTCCGGTTTCTCTCCGGTGCCTTTATTTTCATGATTTTCTCCCTTATTTTTTTGGCCACCTTTAGGATTCCTCTCCCGCTTT
>JAKLIS010000342.1 GCA_022709485.1 Elusimicrobiota bacterium
GGCTTATTTGAGTCAGAAATATCGATTCCTTTAACCGTGTAGTAATAAATTTCGTTGTATATTTGAGCTGCAATTTCTTGCCTTCTTTCATTCACCAAAAAGGAATCCATATCAAGAAAAATAAAATTAGGCTTGCTCCGATCCAATCTTAAAATAGCGTGATTTGACGTTAGCGGATTCGTTTCAAATTTTACTTTCGTCACGGCCGCCTCTTGCTGAAGATTTTCCCTTGAAAAGGCAGGGCCCAAATCAATTAAACGGCAAAATTCTTCATAAGCGACCAGCTTTAGTAAATAAGCCGCTGGAACAGACTTCATTCCCAATTTTTCGGCGACTTCTTTCATTATCATCTGATCAATATCATAGAGTTGAAGGACGGCGCGCTGACGATCCTTTTGAAGTTCCTCAAGGCGGTTTCTGTGTTTCAGTAAAAAATCAGCCTCGTTGGCTGTCTCCGGTCTCACTAAGGCTCTTAACTGTTTTAAACCTCTCAAAACAGCGTAGTAGCACCGCTGTAGATTCCATCCATAAAGAGCGGACATTTCTTTTTGCCCAATGTTATTCACATAATAGTCAATGACTGGATTTTTTTCCGCTTCCTCAAGCCCTTCGGCGATATCCAAATTCAAGAAAACCATCTTCCGAGGGAACATGCACCGAGGGTCCTTCCATTTCCAAAACTCCTCTATGGCGGATCGTTCATGGTATAGAACCGTTGATATAACCATTCCCATTTTCTTCGCCGTTCCTTCTCTTGATAATCCCTCCAAAAATCGGTAACGGAGCACGTCTCTATGCACAGGCTCCATTAAAACCAGAAGATGGGGCCGTTCCTGAATGGCTTGTTCCACCGAGGAAAAATTGACATTCAATCTATGGTGACGCCTGGGGAGGGATGTGTCATTTTCGTTTTTAGGCTCAGAACTGGGTAATAAACCGCCTTTGTAATGGGGGCCGTCTTCCAGCTGTAGAATTCGGATATCATTTTCAATCACACCCGCCTCGGCGCCTAATTCTTCGGCCAATGACGCGGAAGTCCAGGGCTCCCCATCTATTCGGCCAAACTTCACATACGCCCGGACCCATCCCCTTCGTTCCCGATCCTTATCGGCCAAACTCCGCGGGTCTTCATCGGATTTATTCGATTCACTATCTATGTCTGTTTGAATTATCTTGGTCTCCGGTTTTTGGGACGAAACCCGATTTGAAATATTGTCCCGCCAGGCCGCCGCGAACTGTTCAGGTTGGTCAAAATAGTCCTTCGGAGCTTCCTCTCTCAGAGTTGAAAGCGTCCTTTTTTTGATGGCACGCGGATCTATTCCGACATTTCGCAACCGGTTCAAAATTTGCGCGCTTTTAGATTGGAGCCGGCCGATCTGCTGCGATCCCATTAACCGAGCTCGCCCAAGAATCCACTCATTATCGAAATAACACTCAATCCAATCGAAAGCGAGCTCGACGGCGGCCAAGATCTTGATTTGAGGAGAGGCGTCGTGGTCTTCGCCCGTTTTTTCCTTCAGACTATAGATTCCACGCGTCAATGGAAGAAGCCAATCGTCTTGAATAAGAGGTTGGGCCGGTTGAGGATCGGTCTCACTTTTTTGTTCTTTGAATTGTTCATGGCGGCGGGTTAACTCCTGAAAAACAAACTGTTCATACGCTTTGATGGTGTCAATTTTACCGGCATCAAAATAAGAGGATTGGGTCATAAGCTCCAGGTGCGCCGGCCGCCCATCTTTATACTCTTCCAGAAGCGCCTCCACTTGAGGAAGATCGAGGCGACCCAGATCATAAAGGTGGCGATCCAGCAACGTCTGCCGATTCCAAAACTGGACAACTTCCATCGCCGCCGCCAATCGGTGAGCGGATATTCTTTTTTGAGCTTCATCGCCCCCCTTGACACCTTCACTCATTTTCTTTTCAAAGAACATTTCCATCGCCTCATGATAGAGGGCTTGTTCTAAAGCCGCGGAAGAAAGATCGTTTCTCACTGTCACCCTAAGGGATCCGTTCATCTCGCGAAGCCGGACGGCGTCACGCGATCCCGGCATATCAGAGACTTGAATGAAAGCCACTGTTATGGATTCCCCATCGGGGTCTTTGAACTGTCGCTTTGAAATGGGCTCAGAAGCAAACCGCTTTTCCCACCGCGTTAATGTTGATTTTCGAACCGGCGAAGGCTCACCGACACTCATCCACTT
>JAKLIS010000343.1 GCA_022709485.1 Elusimicrobiota bacterium
CCATACTTCTCGCGAAAGCATTTGAAGAAAAAAAACGGGTTTTATTTGAAAGCGCTCAAGGCACCATGTTAGATGTCGACTTCGGGACTTATCCCTATGTGACTTCGTCAAACCCGATCTCCGGCGGAGCCTGTAGCGGCGCCGGGGTGGGCCCCAAGAACTTGGATGAAGTATTGGGCGTCATCAAAGCCTATACCACCCGCGTGGGAGATGGTCCTTTCCCCACCGAGCTCCATGATTCGATTGGAAATTACCTCCAGTCCAAAGGCATGGAAGTGGGAGCCACCACCGGACGAAAGCGGCGCTGCGGTTGGTTTGATGCGGTTCAAGTCCGACACGCGTTCCGGATAAACGGGGTTAACCGATTTGCCCTCACCAAGCTTGATGTCCTTGAAGGGTTAGATCCTATCTGCATATGTGTGGGCTATAAAGTCGGGGGAAAAACGCTAAAGGAATTTCCCGTCAGCCGGACACTCCAAGCCCAATGCAAGCCCATCTTCAAAAATTATCGCGGCTTCCAAGGAAATTTAAAAGAAATAAAAGATTTCTCAAAATTTCCTTCTCAAGCGCAGCGGTTTGTAAAGGAGCTTGAAAAAGCCGTCGGAGCCAAATGCGCCCTTATCTCCATGGGCCGAAGCCGTGAGGAAACCCTTGTTCTTGAGAAGGATTTCCCTTGGCTCCAATAAAACGCCCCAAAGCCTTCCTTGTCCTGGCCTCAGGCCGGATCTTCCAAGGATTTTCCTTTGGAGCTCCGCCGTCTGAAAAATCCCGCGGAGAAGTGGTGTTTAACACCTCTCTCACGGGTTATCAGGAAATTTTGACGGACCCTTCCTACGAAGGCCAAATCGTCGTCATGACCGCCTCTCATATCGGCAACACCGGCGTGAACAAGGCCGACAGCGAATCCAGAAACCTCTTCCTGTCCGGTTTTGTGGTGCAAGAAGTCAGTCCCATCACTTCCAATTGGCGATCGGATGCGGGACTTCATGATTATCTAAAGAAACACGGCGTGGCCGGAATGACCGGTGTCGATACCCGCGCTCTGACCCGGCATCTTCGGACCCAAGGCGCGGTGAACGGACTCATGGCCTTGGAAGGGGAAAATGTGGAAGTACTTATTCAAAAAGCAAAGAGTCTTCCCACCATGGAAGGCCTGGACCTCGCCCACCGGGTGTCATCGGAAAAAATTTATGAATGGGAAGAAGATTCGGGCCCCTGGCAAATAAATCGTCATTCCTGCGAAAGCTTTTCTCGTCATTCCCGCGAAAACGGGAATCCAGGTTGTAAACCTGATGGTGAGAGTGCTGGATTCCCGACCGTGTTGGAGAACGGTCCCGGCGATTATTCGAATAATCGAAACGGGATTAAGACATTCGGAAATGACGAACGTGAACGAGATGGCAGAGCGAAGAAAGTGGTCGTCATTGACTTCGGAGCCAAATCCAATATTCTTCGATGTTTGAAAGATCGGAATTGCGACGTGACGGTTGTTCCCGCCAAGACAAGCGCGCGCGAAATTTTAGATTTAAATCCGGACGGCGTTATTCTTTCAAACGGACCCGGAGATCCCGCTGTCGTATCCTATGGAATAAAAACCGTCCAAGAACTGGTTGAATTCAACCGGACGAAAAAAACCAAAGGAGAGAAACCCACCGCGGTGTTTGGAATTTGCCTGGGACATCAAATTTTGGGACTCGCCCTCGGCGCCAAAACGTACAAATTAAAATTCGGCCATCATGGGGCAAATCATCCTGTCATGGACCTAAATACCGGGAAAGTGGACGTCACCACCCAAAACCACGGGTTCACCATCAAAGCTGAAGAGAAAAACGGCAAATGGATGGTTCCTGAAAACCCGGATATCGATGTGACGCATGTGAGTTTGAATGATAGGTCAGTGGAAGGAATTCGCCATAAAAATTTACCTTTGGCTTCGGTTCAATATCATCCGGAAGCTTCCGCCGGCCCCCATGATCCTCAACATTTATTTGATCGATTTATGAAGATGATTGAAACGGGAGAAAATTAATACCCAATGCCCAAGCGCACCGATATCAAAAAAATTCTGGCCGAGTTTTTCGGCTTTCAGCGATCGATCACCGCCGCTGAATCCCAGTTTGGTGACAACGGCGTTTCGACCACTGTCGACATCGGCAACCTCGAACAGTATGTGCGTCTGTCTTCAGCCAAGGAGCTGA
>JAKLIS010000344.1 GCA_022709485.1 Elusimicrobiota bacterium
TATGCAGGACGAATTCTTTAGTGGGATTTCTATTCACCCCTTGACGGGGGACTCCTAATGGGTGACCCCTTCTTCCCTCTTATTTTTTGGTTTGCCGGCGCCATTCGAGAAGCAATTGGGCCAAATAGTACATTCGATCGCCCGAATGGATTTTCAGGTTCCCGGGTTCTTCTCCATCGCACCACCGCTGAAGCCAGCGGTGTATTCTTGGAGTGGACGGGGCCGCCCCGAAAATCACCAAGCCTCCGCCCAAGATTCCCACCAGAATAACAAACACGGTTCGGAACGGAATTGAAACCAGCAAAGGAAGAGTTTTGCTCGAAAAATTTTCAAAAGCCGCCGGATCGATTTCGGCCGCTTTCAAAGAATAATCCAAATATTCCCAAACAAACCAACCGAAAAATCCGGCGACCACGCACATCCCGGCCATAATCTGAAAATTGCGTCCTTCTAATAAATCCAACAAAAAAAACCGTCTATGCTTCACGCTGTCATTCCTCGCGATGTAATTTCTGGAAAATCCGATTCAATAATTCAACAAGGGAGTGTAACTCATCTCGTTTTCTGACTTTCACGGGTTTCGGAGTGAATCCTTCCAGAATTCTTTCCAACCAGATCTCCACCCGATACAAGGGCCCCACCACCCGAAAAGAAAGATAAAGGCTGATGAATGAAAACAAAGAGATCAGAACGGCGCCCGCCGCCAAAACAAGGAATATTAAATCTTCTGATTTTTTCAATAGAAGGGCCTGTTGGTCGGGGGAAAGAAGATTTTCTCGGGCGAGCTCGCGGATACCATAAACGCCCATTCCGCCCAGCACTCCCACGATAAAAAGGATTCCCATCACAAAGGAAAGCATAAACCTGAATTGATAGGCGGGATGAACAATCAACCGTCGTCGCATGGTCGAAAGTATACTTACAACCGGGCCCAGAAACAAATCGCGGTTAAATCAGCTCCCCGGAATTCTATTTTCTTCAGTCTCATCTTCGGCGTGGTGCCGGATATCTTTCCCCAAAACCATGAAAATGACGTCTTCCGCAATATTGGTGGCGTGGTCGGCGATGCGTTCAAGATTTCGAGAGATGAGTATAAGTCCCAAGGCCCGCTGAATCGTCGAAGGGTCGGACTGCATGAGCTTCAAAAGGTCGTTGAAGGCCCCTCGCTTCAATTCATCTTCCTCTGAATCCCGGGTCATAACCATTCTGGCAAGCTCCACGTCTTTATTGACGAAGGCATCCAAGCTTTCCTTGAGCATTTGGGTGGCCAGTTGCGCCATGCGGGGAATATCAAAAAGTTTTTTCTCGAGTGGAGGATTGTGAATGAAAAACTGGGAGGTTTGAGTGACATTCACCGCCTGATCCCCTATCCGCTCCAAATCAGAGTTAATTTTAACCGCAGCCATGATGAACCGAAGATCCGATGACGCCGGCTGATACAAAGCCAAAAGTTTCAAGCAGCGGTCATCAACCTCAATATGAAGCTTATTCACCTCTTTCTCCCGATCGAAAACCTGCTGAATGAATTTGTCCGTTCGTTCGAAAAGTCCCGTCACGGCCAAGTGAATCATCTCTTCAGCCAAGCTCCCCATATGAAGGAGCCGGTTTTTCAATTCTTCTTCAATTTCCTCAAAGCGCCTGCGCATGGGTTCCCCTCTCTTTATCCAAACCGGCCCGTGACATAGTCATGGGTCCTTTTATCCCGCGGGTTGGTAAAAATTCTATCGGTTATATCGAATTCCACCAACTCCCCCAGCAGCATAAAGCCGGTGTAATCCGACACCCGGGCGGCTTGCTGCATATTGTGGGTCACAATGACAATCGTGAGTTCCTTTTTTAATTCGATGAGGAGCTCTTCAATCCGAGCCGTTGCGATGGGATCCAGGGCGGAACAAGGCTCATCGAGCAATAGCACTTTGGGTTTCACCGCCAACGCCCGGGCGATACAAAGTCTCTGCTGCTGTCCTCCGGACAAATTTAAAGCGGGTTCAAAAAGTTTATCTTTGACCTCATCCCACAAGGCCGCTTGGTTCAAAGACGATTCCACAATATCCAAAAGTTCGGCTTTGCTTTTTATCCCTTGCAAAATAAGGCCGGCGGCGACATTTTGAAAAATGGTCATCGTCGGGAAAGGATTGGGCCTTTGGAAAACCATCCCCACTTGCTGCCGAAGAATTACCGGATCCATTTCAAATAT
>JAKLIS010000345.1 GCA_022709485.1 Elusimicrobiota bacterium
GGGGATATTCCAGGCGTCTTGGATGTTGATGAGTCCATTCGGATGGGCCGGACTGGAAAGATAGTATTGCGTCCCGTCAAGGAATTTCGGGTCATTCGGCGTATAAAGCGCTTTCACCACGGCATTGGGTTCGGCCAATTCCACGTCGGGATCGGTTTTAAGGCGGCGGAGGAAGGACTCCAATGTTTCGCCCGGGGGAACGGCCAAGATATCGACGTCAATGTCTTTGATTTTTCTCTGAATCCGGGCTTTTAGCCTGGAAAGGGATTGGGTCCTTGTTTGAGGGGAGGCGGTTCGTTTATATCGAACGAGGACCTGGCCGGGGACCACATCCACTTGTTTGCCGGTTTCGGTCTGGAAAGACACCGTTTCAACCGCATTCCCGATCGATAAAAGGGCCCCCGCGAAAATGAAAAGAACGACTTTTTGAATGTGATGAGTCTTTTTAATCATAAAGGTCTATTTTAATTTGACTTGGGATCTTCTTTTCTTTCAGTGGCATGAGGCGAACCCGGGAAAAGCCGGGCCAAGAGTTCGTTTTTCACCAAATTAAAATCCGACTGATCTTTGGACGACACTGACTTGGCCGAAGAAAAATTGAGGCGTAAGAAATCCCGTTGAACGCCATCCACATGCATTTCGAAGTGTAAATGGGGCCCACTGGACATTCCAGTGCTTCCTGAAAATCCTATTCCCTGGCCTTGGGCCACCTTTTGTCCGACTTTAACGCTGATTTTAGATAGATGGCCATAACGGGAACGAAATTTTTGAGAATGGCGAATGTCAATGCAGTTGCCATATCCCCCTTTCCATCCCGCGAAAACAACCGTTCCGTTTCCAACCGATACGATCCTCGTTCCCCTAGAGCAAGCGTAGTCAGTCCCGTGGTGCGGCCGATATGTTCGGAGAATGGGATGAAAGCGATTTCGGTTGAAACGAGATGAAATTCGGAAACCTTTGTGCGTAAAGGGCGCGCGTAAAAATTCTTTTCGCAAGGCTTCTCCGTTAAGATCAAAATAATCGTGCTTCCCGGCATCTTGGGCTTGAAATCGAATGGCGTAGTTTTCCTTGGTCCGAGTGCCTGATCCTTTATAATAGGCCGCTAAAACGTGAATGTTGTTTGTCGGCTGGTTTTCTCCCACCACCCAGCCTCTTTCCAGAAGAATGGCAAACTCATCTCCCAAGCGCTGTTCAGTGAAAAAATCAATTTTCCACGCGAAAATATTGTCTCCAACCTCTTCCATAAGATTGCCCACCAAATTTAGGTTGAGGCCTGATGAGAGAAGACTTTTGTACATATTTTCCGCCACTCGGCCCCGAATGACTTCTTCCACCCATACCGTTTGCTTTTCATAGGCATGACTGGCAAAAACCCCTTCCGATGATCGAACCACGTCGTAATACCGGGTGTTTCCTCTTTCTTTATAAATAAATTTCTTAAATAAGCCGGAGGTGGAAGTAAGGATTTCGTAAGCGTCACCGGATATGATGTGTTTTTTGTTATAGGCTTTAAAAAAAGCTTTTTGGATCTGGTTGATGAGCGGATCTGGAACCGAGTGGGAGGTCAAAATTTTGGATAGAAAATCGCCCTCTTTAATGGATCCGGTGGAAATAACCAGTTGAGGTTCATTGGTCCTTTCCAAAAAGGGAACGCCGTCTTTATTGGAGAGCAAAATAAATAACAAAAAGACGGCCAGAATCCCAAAGCCGATGGCCAAATATGTTCTTTTTTCCCAGTTTGGTCGACGCATAATTTCCGGCGAAATTATATCACACGACTTGTTCTCTCGTGCTTCAGTGCTTCTGTTCCCTCACCCCGGCCCTCTCCCACTTCGCCCGCCAAAAGGCGGGCTCGCGGGAGAGGGAACTTGAAAGAAAGCGGACTCCCTCTCCCTTTGGGAGAGGGTCGGAGAGAGGGAACTTGAAAGAAAGTGGACTCCCTCTCCCTCTGGGAGGGTCGGGGAGAGGGAACTTGAAAGAAAGTGGACTCCCTCTTCCTTTGGGAGGGTCGGGGAGAGGGAACTTGAAAGAAAGCGGACTCCCTCTCCCTTTGGGAGAGCAACTGTGTTGTCAAGTGACAAACTTTAATCAGGATGCGAGCGATATGGCCTGGCGTGAAGCCAAGTGTTGCCGCATCAGAGAATTTAAATGAATCAACAACTTACGCATACATGCAACGATAGCGACTTTAAA
>JAKLIS010000346.1 GCA_022709485.1 Elusimicrobiota bacterium
GGGGTCAAGTCGCTACATGACTCATTTTTGTTCCAAAAATGAGTCATGTAGCGACTTGACCCCTTCTTACTTAGGCGGCCTCGAGCGCTTTTTTCGAACCTTCCAATAACCCCAAGAGACGGGGAGCGAACATTTCAGAAATCACCCTAAGGACTTCGTCGACGAGAAGATATCGGGTTTTTTCTTTCAGAAAGGAGGATTGCGCCGGGAGTCCCTCCAAGACGAGATCCGGGCCCGATCTAGACGAAACAACATTAAAAGATCCGTCCAATTGGAGGACGCGGTGGATTTCCTCGGACACTTGGGGATGGCTTAAAAGGAATTTTCTTAATGTTTCCATCCGGCACCTTTTCCCGTCAAAGGCTCCGGTGGATTTCCATTCGATAACCTTGACCCGTTCAAATTGGTTGATTCTAATCAAACGTTCAACCTCATCCGCGACTTCGCCGGTTTCGGTCAATATCAGAGAGGGATGGTCCCGCCTTAAACTGGTCATCAAGCCAGGCAAATTCCCCAAAAGTTTGGAATCCACAAAGAAAATATCGCCGTCTTGAGGTCCCTTTAGGGCGTTTTTTAAGCCCAGGTTAACTTTTGTGCCCCGAAGCATGGCTTCCACAAAGGCGTTTTCGGCTGAAAAATTGGCAGGCTTTTTTAATGGATGATGATGAGAATTCTCCTGTTCTCCTAGAAGCGAGAGTCCGTTTAATTTTACAACCGCTTCATCAGTTATTTCATCCCTTCTTGAGACCATAGCTCTTGTTTTAAATCGGTCAAGGACTTCATAAAAAAGATTAAGCTCTTTTGAAAAGCCCTCCGAATCAAAGGGGGGAAATAATTGATTATTTATGAAATTGTGAATTTCCCAAACCACCGTGTTGGACACTTTTCCGCTAATAATTGTCGGAAGAAAATCGGCCAACATTTTTAAATTATTGACCGCTTTTTTTCGGTTCATATTTCCTTCCCGCAGTTCATCAAACAATTGTCGAAAGACTTGGATAATCATGAATGTGGCCGAAGCTATTCGGCGAAAATCATCAGGTTTTTGAGAATATGTTTCCAAAAAAGAAAAATAGGGATCCTGAGTAAGTTCGGGGAACAATTGTTTTGCTGTGTCCCATTTCTCTTTCCATTTCGAATGAATAATCCAATTAAAAAAAGCCAAGTCCCCCATTAATGCCGCAAATTCAGTTGGAAACGTTTCATGATTAATAAAAATAGCTTGAATCAGAGGAGGCACTTTTCTGGCTTCATCATCAATGATGATTCGTGAATCTGGAGCGTGCATCGTGTAGAAACGGGAATCCGGATCTGTTATGTAGTCAATGGGAAACCCGGCAGGGTGATCTGGATCAAAACGGCTCTGGCTGTCTTCTTTCGGCAATGAATTCCAATAATCTTCCAGGATTTTCTGAACATTTGATTCGAAATTGCTTTTTAAAGACGCCATTTCTTCCGTTGAAAACGGGTCTATGGCGTACCCTTGAGATTGAGCTCTGAATTTCCAAATCTTCTTGAGCGGGAATAGACTGTGACTGATCTTAATTCGTCCGTTTTCGGTAAATATTTTTAAAATTCCTCTGGCGTGAATTTTTCCGCCCTTTCCTTTTAGGGTTGGTTTCCGTGGAGGAGCGGGATGTGCTTGTCGGGGGAGGTCTTGATGAAAGAGGATGTTATCGGGTTTATAATCGATCCATTTTACAGGCAATTTGAGAAGCTCTGATATTAATTCTCTTAATAAATCCCTTTCCCATCTTCGCCTTAAAATCGATTCGGAAATAGGAGGGCTTAACTCCTCCAGAATTGTCCGCATCAAATTCTTCATAAGTATTTTGCCGGCAGGGCTCGTGTGAATCTTTTTGAGCTCTTCCAGCCACTCAATATTAATGGAGAGAAAATGAAAAAGGTTTTCGATGGCTCTATAAAAAAACTGCTGACGATCCACTGGCCAAAAATCAACCAACGCGGCCAAAAAAGCCAATTGGGGAGAACCTTCCAGCGCCCATCGGTTCTTGTAGATTTGTCCGTGCGAGAAAAAATCGAAGAAAATACTCCTTAAATAATTCAAAAAGTATTTTCCGAGAAAGTGCTCCACGGTGCTAATTTGTTCTTCTTCAATCCAAGCCGAAGACACGCCGCTGTTTTTAAACTGGCCAGGTTTTGATTCTTTCCATTTTCGCCCGAATCGAATC
>JAKLIS010000347.1 GCA_022709485.1 Elusimicrobiota bacterium
TCCTGTTTTTTTCAAAGCCGGAATCAAAATTTGCGCCAAGTGACGGGGAGAATCGGGTCTTTCGTGGTTGTACTTCACCCCCAGCCCTCCGCCCAAGTCAATAATTTGGATATAAACTCCTCGCGCGCGCAAATCCCGCACCAAATCCAAGAGCACAACAAGAGCCCGCTGATAAGGGCCCACGCGCGTGATTTGAGATCCAATATGGCATTGGATGCCCACGGGATTTAAATAAGGCTGATCTTTCGCCCACATGTAAAGGGGAAAAATTTGTTTGAAGTAAACTCCAAATTTATTGTCCGGCGTCCCGGTGCTGATGTGGGGATGTCCACCGGCTCGAACATCGGGATTAACCCGAAGAGACATGGGGGCGCGAATTTTTAATCTTTGAGCCACCTCATTTAAAACTTTGAGTTCTTCCGCCGATTCCACATTGATGAGCCGGATTTTGGCCCGGAGGGCCAGGGCCAATTCATCGCGGGTTTTGCCCACCCCTGAAAAAATGATTTTTGAAGGCGGAAATCCCGCCAAAAGGGCGCGGCGCAGCTCTCCCGCTGAAACGATATCGGCCCCGGCGCCCAACCGCGACATGACTTTCCCAATGGCGATATTGGAACAGGCCTTCACGGCAAAGCACACCACATGAGGAACAGCCTGAAACGCCTCTTCATAAGCCAGGACCCGATCCTCAATGTCGGCCCTCGAATAGGCGTAGAAAGGCGTCCCCACTCCCTCAGCTACGCGGGCCAAAGAAACACCTTCTAAAAACAAATTATTGTTCTTGTAAGCCAAATGCCGTGTATTCATAAATTTATAGTTAATTTTGCTTTACTGAATTGAATTAAAACGAGGAAGTTCAAATGGGAGGCTCCAGTTCACTCGCTTCACAATCGGAGGGCAATGATATCCTTTTCTACCCCCTCAATTCCAGGCTTCTTTAAGAAGGGTAAACCCTAGGGGTGAGAGGAAAAAAAATCTCGGAAAGTGGGGGTTGTGACCCCTTTGGATAGAATTTGAGCGGGAGGTAAAGGGATCCACCGAACCAGGGTTTCATAAAACCGATAGGTTTCTTTAGGAACGTCTCTTTTAGATAGTGAAATCAATGCGTTTTTAGCGAGGGCTTCGTCTTTGGCCAAATAGGCGAGGTATATCAACCGGCACCAGTCTTCATCAGTGGACTGGTCATTTATCATCTCATTCCAGCTGCCAGCGGCCTCGCCGTAGCGCCCCATGGATTCAAACACGAAAGAGAGCTCATGGAACACCTCATTGTGGTTCTGACCCAAATCGAGGGACTTCACCAAATTTTTCTCGGCGTAATGATAAAAACCAAGTTGCTGCCAAATCTGGCCCAAAGCGAAGTAAAGCTCGCCCTTTTTGGGGTTCAAATGGACGGCGGTTAAATAAGCCGAGGCTGCTTTGGAATAAAGTTTCGCGTGCCTATACATCCGTCCCAAGTCCCGATGACGTTTCCAGTTTTTGGAGTCGTAATTGACGGCCATTTGATAGGCCTCAATGGATTTATCCAACCGGCCCAAGTTCTCATAACACTTGGCCAAGTACCGGTAGAGCTGACGGGCAAGACTGGGCCGCAGTCCCAGTTCGGCGGCTTCCTGAAGGTTTTTTATCGCTTCCTCTTCCTGGCCGTCACGATAAAGCGCGATTCCCAATTCCGTCAGAAGTCGCGCCCGTGTGTTTTCCCGGCCTGACGGCGACAGCCCGGCCATTTGTTTCCGGAGTTCTGGAATGGTGTAATTTCTGGAAAATAACCCCGCCGAGAGAGGGCCCACGCATCCAACCAACATAATCAAAAGGGTGAGTTTTTTAGTCATCCGCCTTCTCCTTCATTTTCTTCAGGACTTGATTGATTATTTTCCGTTTTATTTCCATGGCGTTTTTCCGGCCGGCGACGATTCCGGCTTCAATGCAGTCTTTATAGCGGGCCAGGTCCGCCAGCCCGACATCGGTCACGTCCGGCTCAATGACTTGATCGGCCGTCCCTTTGTGGGCTTGAGAAATGACCGCTCCTTGAATTTCGATGGATCGATACAAAGTCAAAAGAACCGTCGGGGCTTCCTCATGAGCCCCGGCATACCGAAGCGAGACGGCGACCACAAAGGGGGTGCCTTCTTTATTGACCAAATCCGTCGGCAAATTATCGACAATTCCCCCATCCACCAAATACCTC
>JAKLIS010000348.1 GCA_022709485.1 Elusimicrobiota bacterium
TCCGATTCGGCCTATTATTTTTGCCGACAAAAACGGCCTTGTCATCACACAAATGAAAATTGACGAGAATATTTTTGCGGAAGGTTCCGTTAGAAATGTCCTTGAAGATCCGACGTTGGATGTCAAGATCCATTCCGATTCTTGGCCTCTACAAGACATTCAAAAATGGATTCTTCCAAACCCCTCATTGGAAAAACTCTCCGGAGACTCTTCCTTCGCAATAAATTTGCTTCGTTCCTCCCAGCAATTCTCCGCCAACGGAACCATCGAGGCGCGCGCCGTTTTCGGCCCGGTTAAATTCCCACCCGTTTCGGCGCAATTAAAATTCGATGAAAATCTTCTCAAAATTGATTCCAAGTTTTCGGGGGGAACTCTCAAGCTCAAAAGCGAAAGCGAACAAAAGATCTTTGAAAAATTGATCGTCATCGCCAGTAAATTATCCCTAAAAGAATTTGGTCAAGAAAACAATTGGAAAAATATTAACGGAAGGTTCAGCTCTGTTCTTCATCTTCAATCCTCCACCACAACCACGCCGAATTTATTGGGCGTGTTCGAGTTGGATCAATTGACCTGGGGCCGCAACGTCCGTAACGAGATCATCAAAGGCCGCATCGAAGTTAAGCCGGAGAAATTTCAAATCGAAACAGTGGATGAATCTCTCCTGCTAGATATGGCTTTTGAAAACAAAATTTTAAAAGTCAATCAATTCAAAGTTGTCTTTGGTGAGGAATCATCTCTATCCGCTCGCGGACAAAGCAATTTAGAGGCAGGAAAAATCAATTATTCAATTCAAGCAAATAAGATCCAGCCGGACATTTGGCCGCCATTGGTGGAGCGTTATCCCCAAATCACCGGTTTCATGGATTTTTCCGGAAAAATTTTTGGGATAAAAAACAATCCTGAACTGCATCTCTCCGCTCTTGTCAATCGTCTGACTCTTGTTCCGGGCGGAGGCGTTTGGAACGGAACAATGGATTTGGATTGGGCAGAAAACAGCCTCAAACTGCGAAAAATCCAATTGGACGGTGGATACCGAGGAGACGTAATCTTTGAAAATAGCGACGGGAAATGGAGTGGAGAAGCGAATTTAATTCTCGAAAAATCCAATCCTCAACTTTTCCCTGATATTTTCTTAAGCACCCTGTCCACCAAAGGATCGATTTCGGGAATCGCTAATTTTAAATTCAAAGGAACTCATGTCGTTGGAATTTCGAGCTTAACTTGGAATCAAGGCCAGATAGGAAAAATGACTTTTGACGAAGCGGCGTTCCATGCCAAATTAAACGGGACCACTTTTTCCATCGAAAAAATCTTTATCGTCAAGGGCCCCCGAGCTTTGCGAGGCACGGGGCAATTGGCGCTAACCGATCCAAAACTCAAATTGGATGCCGAACTCCAACTCAACCAAGTGGGCACGCCGAATTTTGAAGTCGACGGGGAAGTTAACGCCAGAGGAGAAATAAATTTGAATGACAAAAACGGCAGCCTGGTGTTCAAAGCGCCCACCCTTTTCATCAAAGATTTCTCTTTTGAGAACTGCGCGCTTCACCTTCAAAAAAAAGGTTCTACCTGGGAGTCCAGTTTTAACCTGGGAGAAAAAGTGCATGGTTTTTGCCGGTTGGATCAAAAAACGAAAGGGCTGAAAGGGAACTTGAGCGCGGTCGGCTTCAAATTGGAGGAAGTGGGACCTCAAATTCTTGCGAAAGACACTTTTGACCCTTGGCCTCAAGGAATCTTTTCTGCTCGGGCGAATATTTCCGGAACGTTGGCCGAACCAGCGATCAAATTTGACATTCGTTCTCCCAATACTCTATGGGAAGATGAAAAATTTTCTCTCCAATTCGTGGCCCATGTGGACAAATCCACCATGACCATAGACACTTTGAAGGCTTCCCTTCAGGCAGGGGGGACTGCTTATGCCACCGGGGTGGTCCGCTTGGGCGGCGATTCCTATATGAAACTCACCGGAGCGGGCTCAAATCTTAACATCCAAAGTATTTTTAATTTAATTGACTGGCCGGTCAAATGGAACGGAAAAACAGACGTGACCTTTTCGGTGGAAGGACCTTCAGGAGAGCGAGCGGTCCAATTCACTTTTGCCGGAAAACACGAAGGATTCGAGCCTTTTGACGGAGAAGGGGCTATCGCCGGAAACGTGAAATGGAAAAACTATGAATGGGATTTG
>JAKLIS010000349.1 GCA_022709485.1 Elusimicrobiota bacterium
GGGACTGAATATCAACCTGTGAGGGGATTGGTGAAATCATGCGAAACCGGCCATGCCACCAACATTATTCAAGGGATTGCCGTCGGGTTTGAGAGCTCAGTGGCCGCCGTCTTGATTATTGCCGGCGCCATCTTGGCCAGCATTCTGGTATATGCCGGGACAAACCCCACCTTTGTGGCGTTTGGCGTGGCCATGTGCGGAATTGGAATGCTTACATTGACCGGAAACACCATCTCGATGGACGTCTTTGGCCCTGTGGCGGACAACGCCAATGGCATCGGCGAAATGGGCTATGACAAAAATGAGATGGGCGAGAAGAAATATAAAGAAGCCCGTCAAATTCTCTCCGACTTGGACGCCGTTGGAAACACGACCAAAGCCATCACCAAAGGAATCGCCATCGGATCAGCGGTTATCGCGGCCGTGTCGTTGTTTAATAGCTTCATTGTCTCTGTGGCGAGCGGAGGGAAGGGGGAAACCGCGAAAGTGGGCGCCGATGTATTTAACTTTGTCGCCTCGCTTCTGACGGTCTCAGACCCCACATTATTTATCGGAATGCTGATCGGAGGGGCGGTTCCGTTCCTTTTCAGCAATATGACGATCCGCGCCGTCGGAAGAGCCGCGTTTTTAATTGTTAACGAGTGCCGCGCTCAATTCCGAGACAAAGAAATCTGGGCGGGGTCAAAGAAGCCGGATTATGGCCGGGTGGTTGACATATGCACCGCGGAAGCTCAAAAAGAACTGGTCGGTCCCGGACTGTTGGCACTTTTGGTTCCAATGCTCGTCGGCTTTACGCTTGGAACCGTCGCCTTGGCAGGATTTCTGGCCGGCATGATTGTGGTGGGGCAACTCCTTGCCGTTTTCATGGCCAACGCCGGCGGCGCCTGGGATAATGCCAAAAAGATGATCGAAGATGAACCGGTCAATTTTGAAGCCAACACCGGCAAAGGGTCGGAAAAACACAAAGCCGCTATCACGGGCGACACGGTGGGAGACCCTCTCAAAGACACATCGGGCCCCGCCGTAAACCCCCTCATCAAAGTGATGAATATGGTCAGCCTATTGATTCTGGGCTTAATCATGCCTTACGACCATGTTCTGATCGACAAGCTTAAAACCCTCAATGTCCCTGTTGAAGCCATTACGCGGGGACCTATGTATTGGATTATCATTGCTGTTTGCATTGCGGGTTTGACATGGGCCGTCTGGCAGTCTAAGAGGGAAAAACACAGCTAAAACTTATTCTTAATCAGTTAAGAAAAAAGGCGCCTGCACCCGCGGGCGCCTTTTTTTATGAGAAAACGGCAAAATTTATCATACGATAGTAATTGATTCTCAATTAATTTGTGAAAAATGGAACCTCACTCTGGCACTCAATGTTATAGAGTGATAGAAAAGTATTGACAAATTTTTGGCCAGAAGATAAATTATTAGCACTCAATTATAAACACTGCCAATTAAGGCAAATATAGGAGGAAGCCATGATTAGAAACTTAATACGACGAAACAATGGAGAAGGACAGCTTCCCGCAAGACGCGAGGAATATGATCCTTTTTCCATACTTCAAAATGAAATGAACCGGATGTTTAATAGCTTCACCCGGGGATTTTTCGACTTAACCCCGTTTAGCGAAACAGGATTGGACAAATTGACCAGCCGGTTTTCGCCTTCGGTCGAAGTCGAAGAAACCGAAAAGGAAATTAAGGTTTCAGCGGAACTCCCGGGGATTGAAGAGAAAGATGTCAATGTCTCTCTAACCGATGACGCGCTGACCATCCGGGGCGAAAAGAAAACAGAAAAAGAAGAGAACCGAAAGGGCTTTTACCGTTCGGAAAGGACCTTTGGATCATTCCAACGCGTCTTGCCTTTACCGTGCGAAGTTGTCGCGGATAAAGTCGAAGCCAAGTTCAAAAACGGTGTTTTGAGCATTGTGTTGCCCAAGGCTCCCAGTGCCCAGAAAGAAGCCAAAAAAATCCAGATAAAGCCAGAATAACTAGAACCCAAAATCAAAGCCCTCCGGAATATACCGGGGGGCTTTTTGTTTTATTTCGAAACGAATGCCCTATAAAGTAAAATAGCCGCCTTCATTTCAGTGCTCGTAGTGAAATGGATATCACTGGAGCCTCCGGAGCTCCCGTTCTGGGTTCGAGTCCCAGCGAGCACACGACATTCAACAGGGTC
>JAKLIS010000035.1 GCA_022709485.1 Elusimicrobiota bacterium
GGCGTCCGTTGCCAAGGCCCGTTCCGGCGCCAAAGGCAAAATTTTCGACACACCCATTTCGATGGTGGCGCTTCGCCTGACGAATGTTCGATCGGAGCCTCGCCCTCACAATGGAAAATATGAATATGATGCTATTCAGGAGACTCAGATTGAAGAGGGGGAACCGGTCAGAGTTTTGGAAAAACAAAAAAATTGGTTTCGGATCGAAGCGCCTGAACAACCCGAGTTTACCCACAATAACCGATGGGAAGGATACCCCGGCTGGGTCGAAGCCAAAGATTTATCAAAAGACCTAACACGGCATCACAAAATTAAAAAATCAACCCTGCCGAATGCCGAAGCCCGCCTGGAAGTCTTGAGAGAAGCGCGGCGCCATCTCGGAAATCCCTATTTATGGGGAGGTCGGTCTCTTCACGATCCTGAAAATAAAACCATTGTGACAGGGGTTGATTGTTCCGGATTGGTCAACTGGTCTTTCCGTCAAATAGGATGGTTTATTCCCCGGGACGCCCATGAGCAGTCCATGCGCGCCCGTCAAATAGAAGTCAAAGATTTGAAGCCCGCTGATCTCATTTTTCTGGCCGATGAAAATAATCCTGCCAAGGTGACACATGTGGCGTTTTTCGCCGGTGACGAAAAAATCCTGGAAGCGCCGCAATCCGGCGAAAGAGTGAGAGAGGTTTCTTTCCAAGAGCGGTTTCAACAGCCGCTACAGAGGCTTGAAAACGGCGACAAGGTGGGATTTAAAATTATTTCTTTCGGCACATTCTTCTCGGAGGGGTTATGAGCGAAGGAAGAGAACTCCGCCGCGAGCTGGGATTATTCACCTGCATTCTGCTGGTTATCGGGAATATTATCGGCGTGGGAATTTTTACGACACCGGGGGAGATCGCCCAGGGACTTCCAACGGCGGGATGGGTTCTCATGGCGTGGATCATCGGAGGCTTGATGACCACGGCCGGCGCGTTGACCTATGGAGAGCTGGGGGCGATGTTCCCCAAAGCGGGGGGAAATTATGTTTTCTTGCGGGAGGCGTTTGGACCCCTTATCGCTTTCCTTTATGGACTGGCCTATGCGCTGGTGACCACGGCCGGAACCATCGCTTTATTGTCCATCGGGTTCGCGGAATATTTGGGCATGCACACGGGAACTTGGCAATCGAAAACATTTTCAATCCTCGTGGTTCTTGTGTTAACCCTGTTTAATTATCGGGGCGTTAAAATTGGCGCCAACGTCATGAATGTTTTGACGCTCGCTAAAATAGCGGCCATGATGCTTTTGGTGTTATTGGGATTTTCCTTCGGGAACGGCCACCCGGGCCATTTCACGCCATTTTTTTCCGGTGAAACGAAACCCATTTTATTCGCATTGGGCGCGGCCCTGGTGCCCATGGCGTATACTTATTCGGGATGGAATTCCACTGTTCTTGTGGCGGAAGAAGTGAAAAATCCCCTACGAAACATTCCGGTTTCGCTTATCGCGGGGACATTGCTTACCACCTTGATTTACGTGTTGATGAACGCCGTTTATCTGTACGCCGTTCCCTTGTCAGATCTTTTGGGCTCGGTGAGAGTGGCCGATCAAGCCGCCTCAAGTCTTTTTGCCCCGTGGGCTGCTAATCTCACCAAAGCGCTCGTGTCTCTTTCCGTTCTGGGATGTTTGAGCGCCACCATGTTGTCCAATCCGCGGACGGTCTTCGCCATGGGAAGAGACGGATTATTTTTTAAGTGGGCGGGGAAAATTCACCCAACTTACCAGACGCCGAGCGGAGCCATTTTGTTTGAGTCGGTTATGGGATGCCTTTTTATTCTGGTCGGAAACTTTGGGCAGATACTCAGTTTTTTATCGGTGCCTCTGGTTATCATTTTTGCCATGACGGTGTGTTCCATATTTGTTTTTCGAATTCGCCGGCCGGATCTCCCGCGACCATACAAATGTTGGGGGTATCCCTTCGTGCCGGCTTTTTACGTGATAATTTCCTTTTTGATGGTGTATTCAAAATTCATGTCGAAAGGCGTACAGGGCATCATCGGGATCCTGGTCGTTCTGGGAGGAATACCCGTTTACTATCTCATGCTCTGGTACAAATCGTGGAGGCCATCGTCTGTTTCTCTTCACCCTCGTTGAGATAATTGCTCTTGTCGGCCTCCTTTTATTTCTCACCAGCCGGCCGACTTTTAAAAAAATTTCCAAAGTTGTCCCGCTTCCCTTCTGGATTTATTTTTTTCCCATGCTTCTCAGCACCCTGAAAATTTTCCCAACCCAGTCCCCCGCGTATATTTGGCTGGGATCGCAAATACTTCCTGTAGCGCTCTTCCTTTTGATTATCGGGGCTCCGGTATACCAAATGATGATCTTGGGCCGAAAAGCTCTGCTAGCCTTAATTTTGGGCGCTACAACCGTTTTTGTTGGTGTGTTGCTTTCCTTTTTTGCGGCTGGTCCATTTTTAGGGGAGGAAGGATGGAAGATGTCGGGAGCCTTGTTGGGGACTTGGATCGGCGGCAGCGCGAACATGATTTCCGTCAAAGAAATCCTCCAGCTTTCGAACAAAGGCATGGCTCCGCTCATTATGGCGGACACCTTTTTTTCCTATGGGTGGATGGCTTTTCTTATTTTCGGGGTTGTCTTTCAAAATGTTTTTGACAAGGGGATCCCTGAAGGAACCGGGGGACCTCCTGAAAAATGGGTCATAACCCCATTACTTAAAAGAAAATTAAATCAGAAGATTTTTATTCGCTGGCTGGGGGTGTTATTAATTGGAATTGCCGTTGGAGCGGTGATGATGAAAGGGGGGGGATTTCTTCATAGATTATTTCCCATTTTGACTGGATTGGGATGGACCATTCTTCTCACTAGCACCGTCACCGTGCTAATGGCGGCCACCACGATGTCAAAATTAGAGAATTGGGAGGCGTCTAGAGTGGGTGAGTTCCTTCTTTATTTAATACTCGCATCCATTGGCGCCCAAGCGACTTTGACCTGGAAGGGCCCCGTGGTGGCGGTGTTTATATTTGGATTTTTAACCTTGGTTATTCATGGCGGGCTTCTCCTTTTGCTTGGGAAAATTTTCCGGATTCCTCTGTATCTACTCGCCATATCCTCCCAAGCCAATATTGGGGGCGTGGTCTCAGCGCCCATCGTGGCGGGCATTTATCGTCCAGGAACGGCTCATATTGGGGCATTAATGGCTGTGTTCGGCGCGCTCGTCGGGACATACGCCGGGGTTTTTGGCGGTTATCTCTGCGGCCTCATCCAGCGGTTCTTTTAGAAATACTCTAAAACGGTATATAATACGGCCAATTGTTTTCCATTAATTCTTATTCAGGTGAGATGGATGTCAAAAAAGGATAAAAAAATTCCCCAGAAAAGTAATCAAGGCGAGGCTTCCTTGCCTCAAACCCCGATCATTTCTCGCCGGGGATGGAAATTAATTGGCGCTGGAGTTTTCATTGTGACGGTTGGTTTTGTCGTGCTGTCTTTTACCGATCCCCGCGGCCAAAATTGGGCGAGCACGTTAAGTCCGTTTTTGTTGGTGGGGGGGTATTCCTTGATTGGAATCGGAATTATCACCCCGGACCCGTCATAGTTTTTTTTAGATTTACTTTTAGTCTTTACCTGTCTTTTTACCCCCTCCTTTTTTCCTAAATTTTTCCTCTTTTTTTAAACTACTGTTCTTCTTTGCCTTTGGGGGGTGCTGACCCTCCTTCTACTCCTTTCTGAGAGGTCCCCTGGTCTTTTTAGGCCCTTTATTTGATTTCGCCAATTTCGATATTTGGGGTGTCTGGATACCCTAAATTTCGAAATCGACTTTCATGGTCTTTTTGGGGAAGGGACTTTTTGGGCCGCTCCAGCCGTTCGGTTTCAGGGGTCGGCTTCGGGTCTCAATCCAAAACTAATTCAGGATCAACCCCAAGCTTCCTGGTCTTTTTGCCGGTTTTCCGATTTCGATTTTTGGGGTGTCTGGATATCCCAAATTTCGTCCTGACGAAAATTCAAATTTTCAAAATTTAAAAATTTTGGGGAGAAACTTTGTTAATGGGAGTGCTAGGATTAAAATATCTCATATCGACATGAGAAATTGTTTAAAAATATTTGTTTATCATTATTTTTGCGCAATTACTGGAAACAGGTTTGAGGAATGTTAATCCCATCATGGAAGGGTTTATATAAACCATAATATATATTATCGGAAGTAACCCGGTTAACGGAAATTTAGCCCGGATTTGACTCTATGTTATCGTCGTTGAATGAAGTCGATTGGGATCAAAGGAGTCGGGTTGATAATGTTTTCGCAAGGGGTTTTTAGAGGGTTCCAGATATGCCAAAACCCATTCTGCCGGTTTCGGAAAGGGATGCTAAACGGCTTTTATTTGGTGTTTGGGAGCTTTGGGCAATATCGGTTTGGGGCAAGGATTCCTTCCGGGTCGAGGGCCTTTTTGAGGTCTCTAACCACTTCCCAGTACCCTTGGGATTGGTCGGCCAAGTGTCCCATGGTTTGTGTCCCGGCTCGGTATGGAATAAATCCGTGGTCTAGAAATAAGGTCAAAAGTGTGTCATAACATTTTTGGGCTTGGTCACATTCCTTGGGATTGGTTCGATCGAAATTAATGGAAAGGACGCTCGATAACGTGCGGGCGTTGAGCATGGTGAGCGTTATAAGGGCGTCAAACCCAAATTGATTGAAAGTGGGCTCAACAATAGACAAAAAGGTTTTGATGCCATTTTTTGTCATAGGGATGACGGGACTTAACCACATAAGTCCAATGGCGGGATCGGAATCGATGTCTAAATCGGTTGATGAAAGGGGTCGTTTGGTCCGCCAGAAGACGCCTTTCAAGTGTTCTTTATTGGGTTTCCCCTTTAAAAGGTCAAAAACAGGCTCAATTGAACGAATCCGGGCGTCCAACCCTTTTCCCCATCCCGCCAAATTGAGGGTCGCCACAGCTATTTGTCCCAGCTTGAGCAAGGTTTCATCAATAAAAATAGGAAAAGCCAAGCCCCGGAGCGCGCGCTTGATCGATTTCTTGGCTGCAGAGGTGGTGTGACGGTCTCCGTATAAGGCCCCCAACGCGTTCCAAGACCCCAAGGTCATTTCCCGGACTATTTTTTCTCGCAAGTCCTTCGATAGGGGTATCTTCCCCCCCGCCCGACCCCAGGGATAAGTCATGTGGCTGGAGATGACTCTCAAATCATTGGCGATGTGAAGAGCCGAGGGCAAAATCCCCTGCATTCGCAAAGGCCGGAGCGCCTCGACGACTTTTAAAAGAGTTGCGTCATCTTTGATGGTAAACGCATACGCCATTAATTTTTCCGGCTTGGGATTAAGCCAAATGCCGATCTTGGTCACAATTCCCAAATTAGATTGAGTAAATAAACCATCGAGAGAGGGTCCGATTCCGGCTTTGAAAATGTGGGTGACTTGAGAGTTTTTGTAGTGGCCAAATCCGGTGTTGAAAATACGGCCGTCGGCCAACACCACCTCATAACCGCACGACGTGTTGAAATGGTCTGCTAGAGGTGAATGTCCAAATCCCCTTTCAATGGTGTTCCCCAATACGCTGGCATCGGGTCCGGCGCCCGTGGCGTCCATCCATAGATTGATGTTGTTCTTCGAAAGATATTGTTCCAGATCCGATTGGGTCACGCCGGGCTCAATCACCGCGTAAGCCAATTCCTCATTTACTTCGATAATCTTATTCATTCGGCTGAGATCAAGGACCACTTGTCCGGGACCCGCTGGACAGGCGTTTCCGTATCCCCAATTTTTTCCGCGGCTGACCGGATAGACGGGAATTTTATGTTTCACGGCGATTTTGAGGACAAATTGAATTTCTTCGACGGAGCCGGGCGTTAAAACCGCCAGAGGGGCATGCGAACGCGGGAGAGTGGTATTTAGATAATTTGCCAATGAATCTTTTTGGAAATGGACGTTTTTGTCGCCTAGAAAATTTTTCCAATCCGGCAGAGCGTTATGTAAGTTAGATTCTTCCATCAATTCGGTTTTCTATTTCTTCTTCGGAGGCTTCGATCAGCATTTTGCCGATATCGTGAAGGTTGAATTTTATTTTTGTGGGAAGGTTTTGTGAAAAACGCGCGTCCTTGGAAACATCCAGGATTTTTTTCAAATTTTGGGAGTCTTTGTCTGTTCCAGGAAAATTGAGATCCAACATAAAACCAACGGCCGGGTTTTCTTGAACATGTGAATACGTCTTAAGACCTCCCAAGGGTTGAAATTTGAGGCCCCGATAGAAAATTTCATGATTGGGGTGAAAACAAGCCACCAGCGTATTCCGATCAGAGGAAGCCTTCAAATCCCTGATCGCTGCCTTAAACAAATTGAGCAAAATCAAGGTTCGAAAAAATTTGGGAACCGAAGGATGGCTCAAAATCCGGGAGTTTTGGGCCAACATGGTGGCCTCGCAGAAATGTTTTTGTTGGCGTCTGAGTTCATTCAATTCTTCATGGTAAATTTTATCCATGGGAACTCCCATGGGATTATCCTGAACCAGCGTCATAGAACCCAGGACATACTTCTTTTTATAAAGGGCGATGTAGGTGGTCGAATTATCTGTCATTTGATGGACTGAAATTCTGAGCCTGGCACGATTCGGGCGGGAGTATCTTTGAAGAAGATATTCTTGATACACGAGTTGGCAACATACCCGAAATTCGGGCAATGTTTGGACAGCGCGGAATTCGCAGTCCTTTAAAAATAAGGGCTCTTTTTTAGTGACCAAAGAAATCATGCGGGCGGTGATTTTATTGGCCACTCGTTCTTTTTGAGTTTCCGGTATATTCGCCATTTTTCTCTTCCTAGCGAAAAAATTCTACTTTATCCACCATATACAATTTATTGTAATGAGACGAGATTAAATACTCCTTAAGATTGGGTTAATTTTTCCGATCCGATCCAAAAAGACTCTTAAAAAACAGGGGTATTTTTCAAATTTAAGGTTGTGGATTTTTTCCCCTAACCATTTTAAATAAATGAAGGCCCTGAACAAGGGGGGTCAAAGCGTTTTTTCCCGGCAAAATACTCTTGGCGTTTTAGCTTTAACAGCTTCCTGACTGCTTTATGGCGTCGCCAGGTCCGGCGGGCCGGGCTAAAAAGGACCACCAATGTTTGATTCCATTTTTCTTGATTTTTCATGAATCCCCCTTTTAGGGTGTAAGCTTTTCTTTAAAATTACGAGTCTTTGCCCAATAAATATTGGGTGAAATATGTCACAGCACCGCTATTCATGGCTAGCAACAGGCTTGCCTCCAAATTTGCCTCGTATTTTAAGCCTTTTCGGTTGGATGTGGGGACATTCGGGTTTTGTTCAATGTGTTTCGGGAATTGTTTTCTTTAACAAAACGTCAAAGCGACAGGAAAAATAATGACATCATCCGGCCTTTCGAAGGGCCGTGGCAATATCAAGACGAGATGCTTTAATGGCGGGAATAATAGAAGAAAGAATGGCGGTCATAAGGGCCAGAAAAAACGCCCCAACAAGCTCTTGCCAGACAATGAGAGGTTCGGAAACCCATCCAACGGAAAATCCCGGCGCCACCGGCATGGGAATCCCGATTTTTTGAACGGCCATGGTCAACGAGGTTCCCAAAAGAACCCCCCCCAATCCTCCCAAAAATCCTAGAAAAAAACCTTCCAAGACAAACAATTGAACGATTCGTTTTTGTTTTAAACCGATGGCCCGTAAAGTCCCCACTTCCACCGTTCGCTCAAAAATCACCATATTCATGGTGTTGAAAATAATGAGGATGATTAAAATTCCCATGATAAATTTCACTACTTTTGACCAACTTCCAAACAGCGTTCTCGTTTTCCAATAAAAGTCATTCAAATCTTTCCAGGTGGAAACGTCAATCACCCAACCCTTTTTATGGGCCAGGGTCAGGATTTGATCTTTAAAACGGTCGGTGTCTTCTGTTTTATTCAAGTAGCCCACGATGGTATGGATTCCGTCGGATCGAACGAGTTTCTGAGCCGTGGCCAGAGGCATTCTCACTGCCATTCGATCAAGCTCGTCTATCCCGGTGCTGATGATTCCGCGGATGCGAACGTCTTGCCCGTTTATCGATCCCTCTGCCGTCCGAGTCAAGAATATCAACCCGTCCCCTACGTCAACACCAAAGTTTTTGGCCAAGATGTGAGCCACTTGGATCCCACTCGGATCATTTTCGGCCAAAGAGTCTCCCTTCACCAGTAGTAAACCCAATTCCATTCGAACAATTTCGGCCGTTGATGATAGGCCCTTGGAC
The DNA here is from genome assembly GCA_022709485.1 of Elusimicrobiota bacterium. Taxonomy (GTDB): domain Bacteria; phylum Elusimicrobiota; class Elusimicrobia; order F11; family F11; genus JAKLIS01. Next base: position 8,263 of record JAKLIS010000035.1, read on the forward strand.
GTCCGCGCCTCGGCCCATTTGTTGTCGGGATCAAGCCCGAAACAAATGGTTGCCACCGATTTTTCCCCGTCGCTTAGAAAACCACCAAAATATAATTCCGGTGACAATACCTGGCTCTCGGGGATTTTTTTTAGCTGAGAGATCAGGGGCCCATAGTCGTTCAATAGATAATCAAAAGGCGCGAGATTGCCATATTCTCTAAATCCTTTTTTTTGAATTCTGATGTGGCCCGTCTGGGAATAAATGCTGTTTTCTCTCACCTTTATAAATAGGTCTTCAAAAAATCCCCCCACAAAAATGAGACAGGCCACGCCGAAACTGATGGCGCCCATGGTGGCGAAGGATCTTTTCTTATGCCGGAAAACGTTTCGAAAGGCCAAGCGAATCAAGCTCATTTGAAATCCCCGTTATTCAATTGCTGACCCTTAAAGATGCCGTGATTTCCATCTTCACCGCTTTTACACTGGGCCAAATGGAAGCCAAAATGCTGGTGACCACAGCCAAAATAAAAGCAGACAAAACCGCCGAAGGCACAAGGGCCGGTTGAGCCACCCATTCAAAGACGGCGCCCGGGGGAGGCGGCATGACAATTCCCACCTTTTGAACAATCGCGGTCACAATAACACCAATCCCCGCTCCCAAAAGACCGCCTATCACGCCGAGAAGGGTCCCCTCGGTAACCAAAATACGGACGACTTTCCATCT
>JAKLIS010000350.1 GCA_022709485.1 Elusimicrobiota bacterium
TCATATCAAGAGAAATTATGGTCTCATGACCGTATTTAACGGTCAACCGTTTGTCGTCGGTAAATTCCCCGAGGGCGGTGACTTCCACGTCTTCCATTTCAAAGAGGGTTTTAAACTGGTGCCATTTTTCTTTGGGAACGGCGCATACCATTCGCTCCTGAGATTCAGACACCCAAATTTCCCAGGGTTCGAGCCCCGCGTATTTTAAAGGAGCGTGTTTCAAATCCACTTTGACACCGGTGTCTTTCCCCAATTCCCCAATGGCCGATGAAAAACCGCCCGCTCCACAATCGGTCACAGATCGGTAGAGGCCTTTATCCCGAACAGCGAGCATCACATCCATAAATTTCTTTTCCATGATGGCATGGCCGATTTGAACCACATTCGATGTAATTCCACTTTCGAGAGGCGCCGATGAAAAAGTCGCGCCATGAATTCCGTCCCGGCCAGTTCGACCGCCAATGGCCACCACCAAATCCCCCGGCTTAACTTCTTTATGAATAGCGGATTGAGGCATGTATCCCACCGTCCCGCAATAAACCAAGGGATTTCCAGTGTAGCCTTCGTCAAAATAAACGGCGCCATTGGCCGTGGGAATACCCATCCGGTTTCCATAGTCTCTCACTCCGGACACCACCCCCCGCGCGATTTGCTTCGGATGGAGCATCCCGTCCGGCAAATCTTCGGGACTCGCGGTGGGTTCGCCAAAACAAAAAACATCTGTGTTCAGAACGGGTTTTCCGCCCAGACCGCATCCCAAAATATCCCGAATGACGCCTCCAATTCCTGTGCCGGCGCCGCCGTAGGGTTCCAAAGCGGATGGATGATTGTGGGTTTCCACTTTAAAGGCCACGACATCTGTCTCATTAAATTGAATAACGCCGGCATTATCTTTGAACACGGAAAGACACCATGGGAGGGCCAAGTCTTCCGTGGTTTTGATGATGGTGTCTTTGAGCAAATTGGAATACTGCTTTGACCCCAGAGCCTTTTCCCCATTCAAATTTTCCTCAAAATAAGAAAACTCCCCTCGAAAAGTTTTGTGATTGCAGTGTTCGCTCCAGGTCTGAGCCAATGTCTCAAGTTCGGCGTCGGAGGGATCTCGTTGTTCATTGACGAAATACGATTGGATCGCTTTCATTTCTTCAATAGACAATGACAAGAGCCCCTCCTGGCTTATATGGAGGAGAGTATTATCGTCGGCTTCGCGGATGGGAATGATTTTAATATGACTCATTGGCTTTTTTAACAGTGACCAGATGGACCAACTCATTGGACAAATTTCGTTTGGCGATGGTTTCAATGATCTCGGGTTCCTGAAGTTTAGGGAAAATATATCTGAGGCCTGAAGAGGAACTATTCAATTTGAAAAACCCCAAATCTCTTAGGCCTTTTCTCACAGTTTCTCCGACCGGATCAGTGACACCTGGTTTGGGCCAAATGTCTAACACAAATCCACGGCCCTTTCCTTTTTTAGGTTTCTTCCCGAGGTCGATCACCTGCCAAGATTCCACGACCGGATCGACGAGCAGAGCTTCCGCCGCCTTTTGCATTTGATCCATCGATAACTCGCCTTCAATTTTATACAAGCGGTTGGTGACCACCACGGCTTTGGCCGGCTGAACGCCCGCTTCTTTCAATTCCCGTTCCACCCCATGCGCCAAGGGATCGAATTCAGGTTTCTTTGGTTGTATTTCGATTATGAATGTATTCATGTTGTTATTAAACGAATCTAAAAAGACCCTCACCCCGGCCCTCTCCCAGAGGGAGAGGGAGCCCCCATTTTTGAGGGAACTCGCATTCTTTCAGGGCCCTCACCCCGGCCCTCTCCCAGAGGGAGAGGGAGCGCGATCTCATCAGGCTCCCTCTCCCGCGAGCCCGCGCAGCGGGCGAGTGGGAGAGGGCCGGGGTGAGGGTTTTTCTTACGCTTTAAACTTGAGTCCCGTCAGTCCCTCAAACGCGTCAATATATTTTTGACGGGTTTTGGCGATCACATCTTCGGGAAGTGACGGTACCGGCGGCTTTTTTTCCCATTTAATGCTCTCCAAATAATTACGGACAAATTGTTTATCATAGGCTTCTTGCGGCTGCCCAACGACATATTTTTTGTCGTCCCAAAACCGGGAGGAATCCGGGGTTAAAGCTTCATCGATCAAAATGGGCTGACCC
>JAKLIS010000351.1 GCA_022709485.1 Elusimicrobiota bacterium
GTGGCGGTGGCCGCCACTGACCGAAACGATGCCAAAGCCAGCTTCTCCAATTTTGGAAATTGGATAACCCTTTCGGCGCCCGGTGTGGCCATTAAATCCACCTTGCCCAATGGCGAATATGGATATAAATCGGGTACCTCTATGGCGTCGCCTATGGTTGCTGGCGTAGCCGCTTTGATTCTGGCCCAAGGTTCCGGGCTTTCCCCGAGTGAATTGGAAAACCGCCTAACCGGTTCCAGTGAAAATATTGATGGAGAAAACCTCGGTTATATTGGAATGCTGGGGTCCGGCCGTTTAAATGCGGCAGGCAGCCTTTTGTCCATTAATAGTATTTCGCCATCTTATGCTCCAACAGATACGAACCTCAATGTTTCCGTCATGGGGACGGCTCTTTTAGAGGGGATGACCATTCAATTTTTAAAATCCGGTGAATCGACATTAACCGCCACAAATGTGGTGTACCAATCGGCCAGCTCAATGACGGGCGATTTTAACTTGGCGGGAGCCGCGGGAGGTCGTTGGGACGTAAAGCTGACCAGTGGAAGTATAAGCGTAACGCTCGAACGAGGTTTCGCGGTGACTTCACCCGTCTATGGCGTCGTTCCTGCCGGGCCCACACAGGGGGGGGCTGCCACCCTTTTCCCGGCCAGCGGCGCTCAAACCGTCACGATTCCCGCAGGCGCTGTGGGGATGACGACTCTCTTTGATATCGACAGTCGTCCCGTTTTTCCCTCTATAACGGAGGGAGTGGATCCCTATACTCCCACTAATGTGGGATTGGAAATATTAGCCACGCCAGCTTATTCCACTCTTCGCAACCCCCTCACGATCACGCTGACTTATCGGTTGGGAGATTTAATGGATCCCCTCAATGAAGACGCGTTGACGATAGCCGTTTACAATCCGGCAACCCGCCGTTGGGAGCCTTTAAATTCTAGGGTCGATAAAAATCTTAAAACAGTGACGGCCACCGTGACTCACTTGAGCATTTTTCGAATTCTTCAGCACATTCCATCTTCTAATTTGGAAAAAGCGATTGCATTTCCCAATCCCTTTAGAACCGATCGCGGCCACACCCGAATTGTATTTGATTATCTGACGGCCGGTTCCCGCATTCGGCTTTATGACGTCACGGGGGCCCTCATTTACGAGATGAACGACGATAATAACGACGGCCAGATCATCTGGTCTGTCACAAATGAAAGCGGCCAGAAGGTGGCCTCCGGTGTTTATTTCTATTTGATTACGGATTCCGGAGGGCGTAAACAAAGAGGCCGGATCGGGGTGGCCCGCTGATGAAATTCCGGATTCGGAATGTCGGATTAAGTTTGGCACTCCTGTTTATGATTTCGTCTGGGGCGGCCTCGGACCGCGGAACGACAACCGGGTCCTTTCTAAATTTGGGAGTCGGAGGCCGCGGCTTAGGGATGGGAGAGGCCTATTCCACACATGCGCGCGGAGTTGAAGGTCTTTTTTGGAATCCTGCCGCCCTCTATGGGCCGGAAAACAACACTTTGTTGTTTTCCTATAACTCGCTCGTCGAAAATACAAATGTCAGCCATGGAGGAGGTTCTTTCAAATTTAAAAAAGGGGTCCTTGGAGCAGGTTACAGTGGAGTGTCCTATGAATCAATCGATTCCTACGATGACGTTGGAAATCCGCTTGAACCCTACAGCGCGCGTGAACAAGCGGCAATAATGGGATGGGGCTTTGGCGGAAAGACGTGGAGCGCCGGGATCTCTGCCAAATATGTCCGGATGAGCGTGGCGGAGATGTCAGGAGGAACGGCTGCAATTGATTTTGGTTTTCTGTTTGTTAACCCCGTGTTTAAAAATGTCCGTCACGCGGTTGTCGGCGCCAATTTGGGCGGAAAAATTTCGTTGATAGATGAAAAAGAATCTTTGCCGGCCAAGTTTGTGATGGGGAATGGAATATCCTTCGGAAAACGCTGGGATCTGACGGTTGATTACATGTTTATTAATGGAGTGGGCGGGGCGGGAGCGAGCGGCCTGGAATGGCGCCCATTCGAAAGCCGGAAGCATTCCCTGGCTTTGAGAGGCGGGTATAACACCCGGAGAAATGAGATCGATAAATTGTCCGGGGCGAGCTTAGGCGTCGGCATGAGTTTTGGGGATTTAAACATTGATTATGCGTGGGTTCCGTATGGG
>JAKLIS010000352.1 GCA_022709485.1 Elusimicrobiota bacterium
GGGGCGGTTCATCCGGGCTTCTGACCCCAATCCCAACAAATCTTGAGCAAGTACCATCGATAAATTGGCCGCCGACATCATCGCCAATCGGATCATGTCCCAGTTCACTTCTTTTCCGTTTGATTTCATATAGTCGAGCGCGAATTTCAATTCTTCTTTAATCTGTTTTTTATTCCGGGTGCTGGAAAGAGAGCCCTTATCCTTAAACCAGCCCAAAATGGTGTCATTGTCATGTGTTCCAGGATAGACCAGGCAGTTTTGGGGATAGTTGTGGGGTTGATGGTATTGAGCCGGTTTGTTTTTCCCAAATGCGAATTGAAGAATTCTCATTCCTGGAAAACCGAATTGATCCCTCAGGGCAAATACCTCCTTTGTCACTTGGCCCAAGTCTTCTGCAATAAAATTCCGATGCCCCAGCTTTTTTAACACTTTATTAAAGAGGTCAGCCCCGGGACTTTTTCGCCATCGGCCATGAATGGCGGTTTTTTCTTCTGTTGGAATGGCCCAATACCGGTGGAAACCGATGAAATGATCCAATCGGACGGCGTCAAACAGATGGAATGCCATTTCAAACCTCTTTGCCCACCAAGCGTAGCGGTCTTTTTTATGGTTCTTCCAATTATATAGGGGGTTGCCCCACCGTTGGCCGGTTTTGCTGAAATAGTCGGGGGGAACGCCTGCGACGATTGTGGGCTTTCCTGATTTATCAAGGAAGAAGAGGCGCGGTTTCGACCAAACGTCCGCTGAATCAAGCGCCACAAAGATGGGTACATCGCCCATAAGTCCAATCCTTTTACGATTGCAGTAATCCTTCAGTTCATTCCATTGTTGAAAGAATTTAAATTGAAGAAATTTTTGAAGTTGGATTTGGTCCCACAGACGATTTCGAACCCTTTCAAGGGCTGATTTTTGTCTTGTTCTTATGCTCTTCGACCATTCCCACCAAGGGGCGCCGCGGTATTCTCTTTTAATGGCTTTAAATAAGGCGTAGTCATCCAGCCAATGATCGTTCTGGCGACAAAAATTGACGAAAGATTTTCTTGCACGCGGGGAAGCCTTTCTTTCAAACCTGTCAAAGGCCACAACAAAACAATAATGCTTGAATTTTTGAGTCTTGTCATATTCAGCTCGGACGCTCGAAAAAGAGGCGGGAAATTTAAGTTCTTTGGGTTCAAGAAGACCTTCTGCGGCCAGCTTTTCAAGACTGATGAGAAGAGGATTCCCAGCGAAAACAGACAATGTTTGATAAGGGGAGTGGCCATACCCGGTTGGACCGAGGGGAAAGGTTTGCCACCACGTTTGGCCGGATCGCGCTAAAAAATCCGCAAACCGGTAAGCTTCGGCGCCTAGGTCTCCCACTCCATGGGGCCCCGGGAGGGATGTCGGATGTAGAAGGACTCCGCTGCGACGTTGTTTAAGTGAAAACCGCGGTTACACTAAATGGTTTATGCGGAAACAGCCCGGCCAAAAATCCTATTGAAAAGCTTTTTGTGTTCCTCAAGAATTTCCTTTGGTAGGGAGTCTCCGAATCTATCGAAGAATTTTTTCCGATCGTCCATTTCCTGTTCCCACTCCGCATGATTGATATCAAAAAGCTTATGCCAAAGATCGGGGGAAAATTGAATATCGGAAAAGTCGATGTCTTCTATTTTAGGTATGAGGCCAAGGGGGGTATCGTCCGGCCGGATGACCTCTTCGCAACGGTTGATAATCCAGCTTAAAACCCGCATATTGTCGCCGTACCCGGGCCATATGAATTTTCCATTTTCATCTCGTTTAAACCAGTTGACATGAAAAATTTTGGGGGGTTTGGACATTTTCTTCCCCATGTTGAGCCAATGGCGAAAATATTCGGCCATGTTGTAACCGCAAAAAGGAATCATTGCCATTGGGTCTCGGCGCACCTGGCCCAATTGACCCATTTGGGCGGCGGTTAGTTCAGAGGCCATGGTGGCGCCCACGTAAACCCCTTCTTGCCAACCCCGCGTTTCAAACACAAGGGGAGCTGTGCGATTTCGTCGCCCGCCGAATACGATAGCGGAAATCTTAACTCCATCCCGGTCAAAGTGTTTTTGTGAAAAGGTGGGGCATTGGGATATGGGAGCGGTAAATCGGCTGTTGGGATGAGCCCCTAGAATGGTTTTTCCTTCG
>JAKLIS010000353.1 GCA_022709485.1 Elusimicrobiota bacterium
CGGTTCAAACAGAATTCCCGTCCGGATCTCAGGTCTTGTTATTTGACACGGTATGGGAAGCCGGGACCTACGATTCATTCGGCCGTTTGTCGGGCTATCGGGAAACGGTGAAAGAAAAAGACGGCGGCGTTCAAACCCGGAAGTGGGAAGGCGCCTATAACGAAAGGGGAGACCTCCGGAGCACTCGAGAAATTTTCACGGATGAGTTGGGGATTTCCCGGGACACCGAGTGGACGGGTTTTTCTTTTGACGATCGCGGCCGTGCCACGGCGAGCGAGCAAATTCAGATTTTTAGCGATGAACCGGGTGTGGCCATTTTCACGATTGTTTCCGATCGGAAATATGACCGGTATGGTCAAACAAGCGCGGGATATGAGGCGCTGGTCACGGCCGGCACCACCGTCAAAGGGCAGACGTTCAATCTCACCCGGGAATCCCAAATCAACGATGCCGAATTTTCCAATGGAGCCCTTTCGGGTTATTCACAAACCCTCCGAACCACCGGAAGCGATGCAGATCTCACCTGGATCGACATCCAAGAAGAGAAAATTTTCTCGTCAATGTCTCGCTCGGGATACACCGAAAAGACGGTTCAAGGAGACCATGTGGTCACGCTCATTCGGTCCCATATTGAACGGGATTCTCAAGGCCGGGTGCTTTCCTATGACGATTCGGTTCAAGATCCCACCAATGGTCCCACTCCCACCTTGACCCAAAGATGGATGACGCAATACGATGCTTTTAATAAAGCCATCGCATCCATTGAGACGGTCACTACCCCAAAAGGCGAGAAGAAAGTCGTTTTAACTCAAGGAATTGAACAAGACTCGAAGGGAAATACGCTCACCTATCAAAGCCTAACGGCGGAGAAAAAGATAGGCGCCCAATCTCTTCCCGGCAACTGGGAAGAAATGAGCGGCGCCGATCAGGCCGCTTTTCTCGAAAATCTCACAACGAAATATCCGGGCGGTAGTTTAAATGTGAACGCGGGCGAGGGCCGTGTGGACATTGAAATTTTGGCCATCGAGAACCGAAAGCGCCTCGGTTCCCAATATGATTCTCTGGGCCGGCTGGTTCATTCCCAGGAAGAAATTCGTTCAACGGAGGAAAAGGAAACTAGACTCGTCTCTTGGACCGCTATGGCGTTTAACCGGGAAAACCGAGTGGCGTCGGACGCAACCATCACTCGCTATTTTGAGGGAGATGTGAGCGGTCGGCCCGTTTCAACAACAGAAAGCCATCGAAATCTTATCACCTACAACCGGATGGGACAGGTGGCGGGATACCGTGAGCGGGCGTCGGATTCCAAAAAGCCGGATGAGGCCGTGAATCGACAGCTTTCGGACATTACCTATGACACTTGGGGAGCGGTGGCCACCCAAAAAGAAATTTCTTTGACGGAGGAAGTGAAAGACGGGTATGTTGTTTCTGTTAAAGGCAATCTCACCACCGAAACGATTCGCTCCAATGCCCAGTTTGACGCATTGGGGCGACTTGAGAAGTATGAAGAAACCATTCGCCAATTTGGCCGCGCCGAAAACGGGGACGTTATCAACCGTCAAGAAAAAAGGATCCGCACCGGTTCTCGGTATGATGAAAATCATCCCGATTGTTTATTGAGTTATACCGAAGACCTGGTTTCGTCTGATTCACCGGGTCTTTTAACCACTGTTGTTCGGGATAATCTGGCTTTTGGACCCAACAACGGCGTCACCGAATACGAAGAAAAAATAACCCGCCGGGGAGTGGTGGTGGGGATGGGAGACTCCGGAGAATTAGAAAGGCAGGTTTTAAATCAGGTTCAAACCCTTCACCGGTCCGGCATCTTGACTTCCAAAGAAGGTAACGTTGAAAGGTATTTTGAAACCAAAACGTCATCGGATAAACCGGCCGAAATTGAAAATTTAAGCTGGTCAGGGGAATACGATGAGAAAAACCGCCTGACGAATTCCCGGGAAACCGTGAGTCTCATCGTCGACGGGCTGATTGTTGAAAAAATAAATCGAACCCGGGAAAATGGGGAATATGATGAATTGGATCGGCTTACCCAATATAAAAACACAGAAGCTCGCCAAGTGCGGCTGGAAACGGGGGAGTTTTCCAACGCCAAAACAAGCACAACTGATCGCGGGGAAATTAAATACAACGGC
>JAKLIS010000354.1 GCA_022709485.1 Elusimicrobiota bacterium
TGCCTACCATATTACCATCCTTATCATAATCAAGGATGACACCTGGTTTATCTTCATCACTTTCTTCGATCGGTACGTCTCTGAACAGAATACGCAATACGTCCACATCCGGGTCATAGGTCTGGCAGCAGGCGATCCCGATTTGAAGCGCGGTCATCGGCAAGGTTTTGTTGGGAAGCAATTTCAATACCTTCAAAGCGAACGGCGGCAGCACCCGCTCTCGGGTCAATTCCTCCCTAAATGGCTCAAGTTGGCCCATGGTGGGAAGTTTCCCATAGAGAAGAAGATAGGCCACCTCGCTGTATAAGGCATGCTGGGCCAGCTCATGCGCGGCGTATCCGCGGTAAATGAGCGCGTCGATTGAGGGATCGATTTCACATATTTCCGTGGTCCCGGCTACAACTCCCTCGAGTCCGGGTTTATATCCATCGGGCAAATGCTGAGCCATATAACTACTCCTTTCTAGAAAATCAAAATTGGAATCGCGATTTTCGCGGCAAAAATTCGGCGGGCCAAAATTGAGAGTTGTATTTTACTGATTTATGCTTTCCCTAGCCACTGGCCTTAAGGCCGGCCGTTGCGCGATCCTTGTGCCGTCATTGCCGCTAATGCGGGATCTCCAGAACCGTCATTCCCGCGAAACCTGCCCGTCCGGCAGGCGGGGCGGAATCCAATTTTTCAACCTTCCGTCGAAAATGGTTTACGGCCTGGATTCCCGCCCCGCCTGCCGGACGGGCAGGTTTCGCGGGAATGACGGTGACTATTTTCGAGGGCGGATTTTTCACCGCCACTGGCGAAGCGCTTCAAAAACAGCCACCCCGACCGCGGTCGATAAATTCAAGGACCTTATTTCCCGACCGGTTGGAATTCGTATTAATTTTTCGCCTTGTTCTTTATAAATGGATTTTGGAAATCCGCGACTTTCTGATCCAAAGATAAGATAAAGAGGCTTCTTAAAAACCCGATCCCAAAAATCGACTTTTCCGTGAATTGAAAAAAAAGCCAAATCCGAGCCCGGCGGGACCGATTCAAGAAACGCCGGCCAATTTTTATGCTGGACCCATTTCAACTTTTTCCAATAATCGAGGCCGGCTCTTTTCAGATTCTTTTCATCCAAAGAAAACCCCAATTCTCCCACCAAATGAAGGCAGGCGCCCATTCCCACGCACGTCCGCCCGATATTCCCGGTATTTTGGGGAATTTCAGGTTCAACCAACACGATATGAATTGCAGAATTCATCTTGACTATCAACGGATTTTCCACGAAAATCTGACGCATGGCAAATGAAATCCCTAACAATCCCTTTTTGAATCCCGAAAAGGGGAATGAATATTTCAAAAACGCCAAAGATCTCCAACAAAAAGGCCATTTTGACGCCGCTTTGAGAGAATTCCGCCGGGCGGTTATTGAAAATCCGTCGATCTTTGAAGCCTGGATGGAAATCGGCCATCTCTGCAAAACCCGCGCCGGCGCCGACAAAATGTTCCTCCGTTATTCGTATGAGGCGTATCAAAAAGCGGTCCGGCTCAATGGCCAGAGCCAAGAGGCCCACGATCAATATATAACGGCGGGCCAGCGAATGGGCCGCCTTCAAGAAATCAACGATGAATATCTCGCCCTAAGCAAAAAATTTCCGGACGATCCCCTCATTCAACGCTGTTTTAAAAATACAAACAACCTATTACTGGCCCTGATGCCCGAAAAAGTGAATTTGGGCCAAGGCGGCAATAAAAAAATTCGGGGGCTTCTTTTAATCGTTTCTTTGGGGCTTATTTTTGTCGGGGTGGGCTTTTCTTTCTTTTTTCCCGTTTTTCTCAAAGGGTTGAAAGTCCATCTGACGAAAGAATTACTAAATCAATTTCTATGGGTGGGAATTTTGATGATCATTTTGGGGATTGGGGGAGTCATTACGCGATCTCGCATTACCTAATCGATTTCCTTGAGCGGAATCTCCACCACTTTACCGAACTTATCTAAACTTCCATCAAATTTCTTCTTGTCTCCAACCACGACAATTTTCATCCCTTCAAACTTAAAATATTTTTGAGCGACCGCGAGAACCTTTTCCGCGGAAACGCCTGTGATATTTCCCGGATACTTTTCCAGATAATCGGATGGATATCCAAAAAATTCGAGGCTGGCTT
>JAKLIS010000355.1 GCA_022709485.1 Elusimicrobiota bacterium
TTCTTCCCCTGCTAGCGACTTGACCCCTTCTTCCCCTGCTAGCGACTTGACCCCTTCTTATATGTTCGCGAAAAGAAGGTCTTCCCGGAAGATTGTTTTGTTTCGAAGGAGATTCTCAAGGTTCTCCGCCGGAAGGGCCCCGCTGAAAAGATACCCTTGCATTCCGTCACATTTATGCGCTTTTAGGAATTCGAATTGATCTTCCGTTTCCACTCCTTCGGCGGTGACAGAAAGGTCCAACCCGTGCCCCAAGGCAATAACCGCCGAGACTATCGCCCCGTCGTTGCCGGTGTCAGCCAAATCTTGAATAAAGGATCGATCCATTTTCAGTGTGTTAACGGGGATGCGCCTTAAATAATTCAGCGAAGAATATCCCGTTCCGAAATCATCAATGGCGAGGCGAAGCCCCATTGCTTTAAGTGTGTGAGGGATCGCGAAGGCATTCCCCACCTGTTGCATGATCACAGACTCTGTTATTTCCAATTCCAGGTTGTTTGGCGGAAGCCCGGTATCCGCCAAAATTCGCTCTATCATATAGACGAGGTCCCTTTGTTCAAATTGGCGGGCGGAAAGATTGACGGACAATTTAAGCCGTGGAAGATTGGCGTCCATCCATTTTTTTGTCTGTTCACAAGCTTTCCGGAGCACCCATTCTCCCAAAGCGATAATCAGGCCGGTTTCTTCCGCGCCGTTTATGAAATCTTTGGGATAGACCAGGCCGGATGAATTATGGTTCCACCGAACCAGCGCTTCAACGCCCACAATTTCTCCCGTCATAATATTGACTTGAGGCTGATAATGAATGACAAATTCCTCTTTCTCAAGACCTCTTCTCAGATCTTGTTCCAGGGCCACCTGCTGGGTTATTTCTTCTTTCATGGACGGAGTAAACAATTGGTAATTGTTCCGTCCCAACTGCTTGGCCCGGTTCAAAGCGGTGTCCGCGTTTTTCAAAAGAGTGTCAGGATCATCGCTGTCCATGGGAAAAATGCTGATTCCAATACTGGTTGTAATATAAAGTTCATGGTCATTAAATTGGAACGCGGGTTTTAAAGAATCCAGAATTTTTTCCGTGATGGTGGAAATGTCCTCAATGCCTTTGACCCCGGGGAGGATAATCATAAATTCATCACCTCCCATCCGGGCGACCGTGTCCCCTTCTCTAAGGCATAACTTTAATCGCTGAGCCACTCCTTTAAGAATCATATCCACAATGACATGGCCAAGAGAGTCGTTGAGCACTTTTACACGATCTAAATCCAAAAATAGAACCGCTAACATCTGATTGTTCCGTTCGGATTGAGAAATGGCTTGCTTCAACCGGTCGTCAAAAAGTGTTCGGTTCGGCAAATCTGTGAGCGGATCGTAAAAAGCCAGGTGAGTGATGGCCTGATCGGCCAATTTGTTTTCCGGGGTTTCAGAAAAAACGCCGAGATAATGAACAACCTCCCCATTTCCGTTTTTTATGGGGGAAATGTTGAGATGATGGGTGATGAGATCTCCGTTTTTCTTCCGGTTGATTATTTCTCCGTTCCAAAATCCATCCGTTTCAATTTTCTTCCACATGGATTCATAAAACTCTCCATTGTGTTGGCCGGACTTAAAAACGCGGGGAGTTTGACCTATTAATTCTTCGAAGGAGTAGCCGAGCTTGGCGCTGAAGGCGGGATTAACGGCTTCAATTTTTCGCTGAGAGCTTGTGACAATAATACCTTGGACCATGCTGTCGATTATTTCTCGAGAAGAAATCTCCATGGTCTGGGCACAATCCATTCATTTACCTCGGAAAATTAAACTCATTTTTTTGAGCCGAAATTCTACCATATGAATTAAGATTCTCAATAAAGTAAGCTGGTAATAAGGTGAAAATTTTGCAACTATTTTATCCTGACAGAAAAAAAGTGGGAGTCAAAATGAGATTTTTGATTGTGTCATTGGCAATTTTGGCGGCAACGGCGTGTGGGAAAAAAGAGCCGCCTTCTCCTTCATCCCAGCAGGGGTATTCACAGGTTGATAACCCGGGAACCCGATATGTTGAAAACCTCCAAAAAGACCTGATTACAGCCGAGAAGGCGGGTGAAGACATGTCAAAAAAAATCGCCGAGCAGCAAGCTAACTATGAAAAATTCAAAGAGAATT
>JAKLIS010000356.1 GCA_022709485.1 Elusimicrobiota bacterium
CAGGCGACCTCGCGAAATCAAATATTATTCGTGAATTCCCGGCCGGTGATGAACCGGCGCCTCACGCGCGCGGTGTATGATGGATTTCGGGGTCAATTGCCTTCCGGCCGGCATCCCGCGTGGGTGTTATTTTTGGATTTAAATCCCGCGAGCATTGATGTCAACGTCCATCCCGCTAAAAAAGAAGTCAAACTCACATTTGAAGGCGAAATCTATGGAATGATAGTGAAATCCGTTCAAGCCGCGCTGTTTAAAACGGGGGAAGTCCCTGTTTCTTTTTTTCCTGAAAAACAAAATCTTCAGGCGGAAAACCTCGCCCGGGAAACGCCGGGAATTTTTTTCGCGCCGGAAGGAAATCGTCCGGCCCCGTCGCCGTCCCATCCTGGCATCGTAACGGCCATTCGAGATCTTTATAGAACCATCCCAAAAATGGATTCTCTAGACGATCTTGCGGCGGGAGCCAAAGAAACATTGGAGATGGAAAAAAGGCTTCAGATGCCTGAACTGGCCGGGATCCGGGGCAAAAAAATGACGGCCTTGGCCCAGGTCGGCCAGCTTTTTATTCTGGCCGAGGACGAAGACGGCGTGCTCATTTTTGATCAACACGCCGCCCACGAAAAAATTATTTATGAACGGTTGTTTCTGAATTTAGAAACCCAGACTCCGCAGACGCAACTCCTTTTGGTCCCGTTTGATTGGGAAGTGTCGTCGTCGATATACGCCCAGGTTCAAGGGTCGATTGGATTTTTGACAAAAATCGGATTTCTGATTGAGCCTTTCAGCGGACGGTCATTTCTTGTCAAAGGGTATCCAAAGGCCCTTGGAGACAAATTCGACCTTCATTCCTTATTGGATGGGATGTCCGATGTCATGGGGGAGACGGTTCCTCTCTCCGGCGGCCGGCCTAATTTTGAACACCGCTTGGCCGCTTTGACCGCGTGCAAAGCGGCCGTGAAGGCGGGGGACTCCTTGGCTTTGAAAGAGTGCCAAGCGCTTTTAGAAGATTTGTTTAAATGCCAGGCGCCTTTTACCTGTCCCCATGGTCGTCCCACCTTGATCCGTCTTCCCTTCCTGGATTTAGAGCGGAAGTTCCGGCGAAGCTGACCTTTTTCATGGATCGCGCGGTTCTTCTTCTCAATCTAGGCGGCCCGGAAAAACGGGGCGATGTTCGGAATTTTCTTTTCCGTTTATTTGACGATCCTGAAATACTTCGAATTTCTTTTACTCCTTTACGCCGCCTGATCGCTTGGTTGATATCAACCTTACGTCATAAATCCTCCCAGGAACTTTACGCGAAAATCGGCGGCGGATCCCCCATCCGGAGACTGACGGAAGAGCAGGCGGCGGCTCTCGAAAATGAACTTCGAAAAAAAGGGCTGGGAACCTATGTCCGGGTGGCTTTTTCCTGCTCCCATCCAATAATTGAAGACGTGGTCAAAAATCTGGCGAAAGGGGGAGTTCGGGAATTTCATCTACTTCCGCTTTTTCCTCATTTTTCTCTCACCACCACCAAAGGCGTTTTGTCTCGGGCCCGAGCCGCCATAAAACGGTTCGTGCCCGAAGCAAAAATCACAGAAACCCGATCTTTTTGCGACCATCCCCTATTTATCGAAGCTCACCGAGATTTAATCGCGGGATTTGTCTCCCTGAACAAAAAAGAAAACGCTCCGGCACACCTTCTTTTTTCCGCCCATTCCGTTCCTGAAAAAATGGTCACCAAATACGGGGATACTTATAAAGAAGAGACCATCCGCTCGGCAAAAAAAATTGTAGAGGCGCTGGATTGGAAAGATTCATGGAGTTTGGCGTGGCAATCCAAGTTGGGCCCGGTGAAATGGCTGGAGCCGTCGACTTTAAATGAAATCCGGCGTTTGGGGGGAGAGGGAATTAAGACGATGGTCGTCGTCCCTATTTCATTTGTGAGCGACCACCTTGAGACACTTTATGAAATGGATCAGCTTTTTGCCGAAGAAGCCGCCCGCGTCGGCATCCGGGATTTTATCCGGGTCCCCGGATTAAACTGCCATCCTTCATTTATCCGTCTCCTCGTAACTCTTTCCGAAGGGGTCACCCATTAGGAGTCCCCCGTCAAGGGGTGAATAGAAATCCCGCTAAAGAATTCGTGCTGCATAATT
>JAKLIS010000357.1 GCA_022709485.1 Elusimicrobiota bacterium
GCGTCAATAAACCTCTAAAAAATGAAACCCCTTTTAATTGTCCCAAAAGGTGAGACCCGCTTACGCAATCCACCCCGTCATTGAATTCGTCAAGCAATTTGGGAAATTGGCACGGGTGGAATGTCAAATCCGCGTCTAACGTAAGGACCGCATCGCCTGAGACGAAGGGAATAGCCGATTTTATACAGGCGCCGAGACCTTTATTTCGGGCGTGGGTGAGAATTTTACATTGGGGATGGGTTTCCGCGGTTTCTTTTAAAATTTTGTCTGACCCGTCGGTGGATCCATCGTTGACGATGATGATTTCGGTCTCAAACTCAAACCGCGCAAAATAATCAAATACTTCCTTGGGAAAACGCAGGATATTTTCTCGCTCATTAAAACAAGGAATAATGATGGATAGCTTTCTAATTTTCAAATGCTTTTGGCGAGCGCCCGATACAGTGGTAGGTGAATCCCATTTTTTTCATCGCCGTAGGGTCAAAAATGTTGCGGCCGTCGATGATGATGTTGGTGTTCATGATTTTTTTGATTCTCTTCAGATCTAATTGAGAGAATTCCTTCCACTCCGTTGCAATAAGAAGCGCGTCGGCTTTCTGCGCGGCTTTGTACGGGGAATCGCAATATTCCACTGTCGGAAATAGTTGTTTCATTTTCTCCATGGCCACCGGATCATAGGCCTTCACCTGAGCTTGTTCGTCTAACAAGGTTTGAATGAAATCAATGGCGGGGGCATTTCGCAAATCATCGGTTTCCGGCTTAAAAGACAAGCCCAAAATACCGATGGTTTTATCTTTAAAGGTCCACAGGGCTTCTTTAAGAGTTTTAAGCACGTGGGATTTTTGATCCTCATTGACGGCGGCGGCCCCTTTCAAAATCTTAAAATCATATCCCACTTCTTCAGAAATTTTAATAAAGGCGGAGACATCCTTGGGAAAACAAGACCCCCCATACCCAATCCCCGCGTTTAAAAAAGACCGTCCGATTCGCTTATCATACCCCATGCCTTCCGCCACCTTTTCGACATCCGCGCCCACCTTTTCGCAAATCTGAGCGATGGCGTTAATGTATGAAATTTTCATCGCCAAAAATGAATTGGAGGCATGTTTAATGAGCTCTGCGCTGTTGATATCGGTGACAATAATGGGCGCCTTAATTTTCTTATAAAGGTCCCTCATCATCGCTTCGGCTTTCTTTGATTGAACCCCGATAATTATACGGTCAGGATTTAGAAAATCGTTAACCGCTGTCCCTTCTCTTAAGAATTCGGGGTTGGAGGCGACTTCCACAAAGGATTTAGATTGGCTTAACACCTCAAGGGTTTTGCGAATTCGCTCCCCTGTCTTTACGGGGACGGTTGATTTCTCAACCAAGAGAGTGTACTTGTTGGCCGCTCGGGCCACCTCCCGCGTGCAGGCTTCCACAAAACTCAAATCCGCTCCTCCGTCTTTTTGAGGCGGTGTGTTAACCGCAATAAATACGATTTCAGACGCTCTCACCGCGTCGGCTACGCTGGTGCTGAAAGACAACCGGCCGGCTTTTGAATTTTTCCTCACCAAAGGCTCGAGCCCCGGCTCGTAAATAGGAATTTTACCCGCTTTGAGAGTTGAAATTTTCGACTCGTCTTTATCAACACAAATGACTTTGTTCCCCACTTCAGCCAGGCAGGTTCCTGTCACTAGCCCCACATATCCCGTTCCCACCATGCACACGCGTTTCATTTTTTCATCCTTTTTTCGAAAAAAGTTTGGCTGAGTCTAACAAAATCGATGTTCTTCCCCCAATAACAACCTCCGGACTAAAAAATGTCGGATTCGTCCGGGGATTGGTACCGGTAGGGAACATAATCCGTTTCGCCCACTCTGCCGAAGACATTTCCGCCTGATTTAATATTGGTTTTCAAATCAATATAGAAAATGGCGTTTGTTCGTCCCGGTCTTTGGGAAAACTCCATCCGAAGAACCCAACAGTGTAAGTCACGGACGATCCGGATATTTTTTTCGCTGTTTTGAAATTTGCTGATATCGAGACGGCTCTTTGAAATGGCCTGATAGCTTAAATAAAAATCGATGTACCATTTGGGGGAGAGGAAGAACTTCACTTTATTATTGAAATTAATGATGGG
>JAKLIS010000358.1 GCA_022709485.1 Elusimicrobiota bacterium
CCACAGCCTTGAAGTTCATCTGCACAATTTCTTCGCCTTTTTTACCATAGGCTTTGCGGATGGATTCCTTAATGGCGGCGATGGCTTCATCCTTCGGGAGAACGCCCGAGATGGCGAAGAAGCAGGTTTGCATGATGGTGTTGACGCGGGTTCCCATCTTCGTTTCTCGCGCCACCTTATACGCGTCGATCACAAAAAAACGTACTTTTTTGGCGATCAGTTGTTCCTGGATTTTCCGGGGAATATTGTCCCATACGGTTTGCGAATCAAAAGGACTATTCAAAAGAAAAACGCCGCCTGAAACAATTTTTTCCAGGACGTCGATTTTCTCGAGGAAATTGAATTGATGGCAACCCACAAAATTGGCGCGGTCCACCAAATAAGGCGACCGGATTTCCTTTGGACCGAAGCGCAAGTGAGACACGGTCACCGAGCCGGATTTCTTGGAGTCATAGACGAAATACCCCTGGGCAAAATTATCCGTGTCTTCGCCGATGATTTTTATTGAGTTTTTGTTGGCGCCGACCGTTCCATCGGCTCCCAAGCCGAAGAAAATAGCCTGCACCTCACCGGGTTTATCGACACTGAAATTCGGGTCATAAGACAAGCTTGTATGAGTGACGTCATCCTCAATGCCGATGGTGAAATGGTTTTTGGGACTTTCTTTTTTAAGTTCATCAAAAACGCCTTTCACCATGCCCGGTGTAAATTCTTTGGAGGAGAGTCCGTAGCGGCCGCCGATGATGCGCGGGGACGGAGTCTTGGGATCTTGGATTTTGAGCTCAGCCAGGGCATTCACCACATCCAAATGCAAGGGTTCCCCCGGAGCGCCGGGTTCTTTGGTGCGGTCTAAGACCGCCATGGCTTTGACGCTTTTGGGAAGAACGGCGCTCAGATGTTTCAGTGAAAACGGCCGATAAAGGCGGACTTTAATGACGCCCACTTTTTCCCCTTTGGCCACGAGAGCGTCCACCGTTTCATGAATAGTTTCGGCTCCCGATCCCATCACAACAATAATGCGCTCCGCGTCCGGCGCGCCGTGGTAATCAAACAGCTTGTAAGAGCGGCCCGTGAGCTTCGCAAATTTGTCCATATGCTTTTGGACGATGTCAGGACAATTCAGAAAAAATGAGTTACAGGCTTCCCGTGATTGAAAGAAAACGTCCGGATTTTGGGCGGTGCCGCGAATAAATGGACGGTCCGGAGAAAGGGCGCGGGACCGGTGAGCGGCCACGAGTTCATCCGAAATCATGGCGCGAATGTCTTCGTCGCTCAGTTTTTCTATTTTGGCGACTTCATGGGAAGTGCGGAATCCGTCAAAAAAGTGGAGAAAGGGGACTCGGGCTTCCAATGTGGCAGCGTGAGCGATAAGGGCCAGATCCGTCACTTCTTGAACGGAGTTAGACGACAACAAGGCAAATCCCGTGCCGCGAGTGGCCATGACATCGGAATGATCGCCAAAAATAGAGAGCGCGTGAGTGGCCAATGTTCGCGCCGTGACATGGAAAACGGTGGACGTCAATTCGCCGGCAATTTTATACATGTTGGGAATCATTAAAAGAAGTCCCTGCGAGGCGGTGAATGTGACGGTCAAGGCTCCGGCTTGAAGGGCCCCGTGAACCGCGCCGGCGGCGCCGCCTTCGCTCTGCATTTCTTGAACCAAGGGAACGGTTCCCCACAAATTGGTTTTATTGGCCGCGCCCCAGGCATCCGCCCACTCGCCCATGGGGGACGATGGGGTGATGGGGTAAATGGCGATGACCTCGCTTGCTTTGTAAGCCGGGAGGGCCGCCGCCTCGTTTCCGTCAATGGTTATTTTTTCGCGTTCCATATAATGTCTCTCCTAATAATAATGATGGGGATATTTTTAAATTCAATATTGCCCGGCCTTGCGGCATCGGGAAGTTAGGGACCTCTCAACCTGGTTGTCTAAGGGGTTTTTTAAGAGGCGGAAAACAGCTCAAAAAGAAGATGTGATCTTCTGGGGGCAACAATAGCAAAGTGCCGGTCGGAAATAAATAGGCGGATTAATTCATGTAGCGGTTTTATTAAAACTTCATGATTGCGTTGAATAGAAACTTCATGGTCAGTCAAAATCACCTCCAGAAATCG
>JAKLIS010000359.1 GCA_022709485.1 Elusimicrobiota bacterium
AAGAATTATGCAGGACGAATTCTTTAGTGGGATTTCTATTCACCCCTTGACGGGGGACTCCTAATGGGTGACCCCTTTCTCAATAAGAAATGTCACCCCCCCAAATTCTTGTGGTATTATCACTTAAAAATTTTCCCACTCGAGGTGAACCCATGATTGTCCCCACCATTTTGGAACGCTGGAATCAAGGCGCGGCTGTGACATACGACATTTATTCACGGCTTTTGCGAGATCGCATCTTATTTGTCGGCGGATTTGAGGGCCAGGTTGATACGGATTCGGCCAATCTCATTATCGCGCAACTTCTGTTTTTGGAAGCCGAAGATCCGGATAAAGAAATCAATCTCTATATCAACTCCCCCGGCGGAATGGTGACGGCCGGTTTGGCCATTTACGACACCATGCAATATATTCGATGTCCCATTACCACCATTTGCATTGGAATGGCGATGTCTTTCGGAGCGGTATTGCTCGCGGCGGGAACCAAAGGAAGGCGGTTTTGCCTCCCCAACGCGCGCATTATGATTCATCAGCCGCTCATTTACGGCGGGGGGATTTCGGGGCAGGTGACGGACATTGAAATTGAAGCGCGCGAAATGGAAGATACCAAGAACAAATTAAACGACATTCTTGCCAAGCATACCGGCCAAAAAGTGGAAAAAATCCGAAACGATGCCGAAAGGAATTTTTATATGTCCGCTGAGGAAGCCAAAGCCTACGGCGTTGTCGACGAAATCATTTCTTCCCGAAAAAACCTTGTCCCGTTGAAATAAATAAAAAGACGTTCCCAGTTCCCAGTTCCCAGAAAAAGATGTGCTGAGTGACTGACAAAACTAACTTTAGCCTTTTCGCATTAAGACTCGTCAAAACTTCCCCTTCTCAAAGGTCCCTTAATGCCCCTTTCTTTTGATAGAGCCCGCTCAAAAGAGGGAATAATCTTTCTCCTCTTCTCCTTTTTCATTTAAGAACCTCCAGCAAGAAGGTTGAAGGGGAGGATCTTTAACTTTGGATGGAAACCGGGTTTGTTTTTTTACCGGGAACCAGGAACTGGGAACCGGGAACTTCTTCCAGTTTATTTCTTCGGGAATTCGCCGCGCATGGCCTTGTAGCAAATATCCACGGCGTCTTGAGAGAAGTGGCGGTCGGGTGAAATAACCCATTCCAGATATCCCGGGTCATTTTCAGCCACATGACGGAGTGTTTGGGACTTGTATTTTCCAAAATTGAATACCGCTTCGCCGTCCCGCCAGAAAAATTTCTTGTCGCCATCGACAAACCTATCTTGCTCACCGCGGCAAAACAAATGAAGATCCTGAACTTCTCTGGGCAGGTCCGTGTAACGAAGAAGCTGCGCCTGCAAAATAGCCCACGTGGCGTCGACGTCGTGTTGGGCAGAATGAGCGCCCACCATATCTTTATTGCAGTAAAACTTTAAAGCGGCGGAAAGGTCTCTTTTTTCTTTTTGGTGGAAAATAATTTGGGAATCAACAATGGCCCGGCTTTCCAATTCAAAATCGGCCCCGACGCGCCGATATTCCTCGTTAAGAAGCTTGGCGTCGAAACGAGCGATGTTGTATCCGGCCAGATCCGAATCATTAAAAAAGGCTTTTATCTGAGGAAACAGATCCTCGAAAGAAGGAGCCTGGGCCACATCGGCGTTGGAAATTCCGGTGATGGCGGTCACTTCCGCCGGGATTCTCATGCCGGGATTCACGCGCAGAAGCAATGTTTCCTGCGTCCCATCCGGAAAAATTTTTACAGCGCCAAGTTCGATTATCCGATCGTATTTAAAATCAAGACCCGTTGTTTCCAGATCAAAAACAACAAGCGGTCTTTTTAATTGAATGGTTGGAATGGTGATATTCGTCATAAAGGGATTCTATTATTTACCGTTCAGGATTTTCCAATCTTTCAGGGCGCGGGCCGTGCTCCAAAACGCCAATTTTTTCCATGGAATTTTTTTTGCCGCGAAAAGCTTGACCGCCTGTGATTCCCAACCAGGCTGAGGCTTTTGCCCGCGGGGAACTATCCCGAAAAAAACAACCGTCACGACGCCCGAATGGCGGTAAGAATAAATTCCGACGAGATCGACTATTTTGACACGCGCC
>JAKLIS010000036.1 GCA_022709485.1 Elusimicrobiota bacterium
GCCCGGATGAACCGCCCCGGCATCGCTCGTGGAAATTGGGAGTGGCGACTTAAAGCGCAAGATTTAACACACAAGATTTCAAAACGACTCTATAATTTAACTAAAATCAGCAACCGACTTCCTTCTACTCCAAACCCAAGTAAATAGAATCGCTGAAGTTCGCTGTCTAGAAAATCGCTATGGGAACATTGACGTGCGATGTCCCCATCAATTGGCTTTTGGGTATTGAGGAATTAATTTTTATATTTTATGGCTAAAACACTTGAATCAAATCCGCGTCAATCCGGTTTAAAGAAACCGAAGTCGCATCATGCCCCCCACATCATCATCGAAAAAGTTTTTCCGTTGGTCGACGGGGGCAAATATCCAGCCAAAGCCATCGTCGGGGAAACCTATACCGTCGAAGCTGATATATTCCGGCACGGCAACGATATTATTCGTGCGGTGGTGAAATGGCGACGAAGAGAAGATTCAAAATATTCAGAAAGACCCATGACGAATACCGGCAACGATCGATGGCGAGGCGAATTCTCTTTAAAAGAAAATTCTCGGTATTTCTTCACCATTGAAGCCTGGACGGATCGATTTGCCTCTTGGTTTTGCGACTTCAAAAAACGAGTGGATGCCGGTCAACAAGTGGAAAGCGAAGTGCTCGAAGGCATCACCCTCATTAAAGAGGCCTGCCGGTCCGCTTACGGGTATGAAAAACAAACCCTGATGGAAACCATCGACCAGCTTGAACAAGCGAAGACAAACCCTCCCGCGGCCCTTCATTTGGTTTCCAACGAATTGATCGCCAACCTCATGGCCAACCTCCTTCCCCGCGAAGACGCGGTCGTTTTTTCTCCCGAAAGTGAGATCATCGTGGATAGATCCACGGCGATTTACGGAAACTGGTATGAATTTTTTATCCGTTCTCAGGGAACCGTTCCGGGCCAAATCGGCACGTTTAAAGACGCGGAAAAAAGGCTGGATGATATTCAGAATATGGGGTTCGACGTTCTCTATCTGGCTCCCTTTCATCCCATTGGACGAACTGGACGGAAAGGTCCTAACAATTCCTTGAACGCCACTGACAAAGATCCCGGGTGTCCCTGGGCGGTCGGAAATGAACAGGGCGGCCATACCGCCATTGATCCTGCTCTCGGCAGCTTTGATGATTTTTCCCGGTTCGTAAAAAAAGCCCAAAATCTGGGCATTGATTTGGCCATGGATTTCGCCGTTCAATGCTCGCCGGATCACCCATGGGTCAAAGAACACCCGGAATGGTTCTATAAGCGTCCGGATGGAACTATTAAATACGCCGAAAATCCACCCATGAAATACGAGGACATATTTCCGCTTAATTTTAACGGAAGTCGAAACGCGGTTTTGTGGGACGAAATCAAAAATATTTTTTTATTCTGGATCTCGCGCGGTATTAAAATATTCCGGATAGACAACCCCCACACCAAGCCGTTTCCTTTCTGGAAATGGCTTATTGAAGAAATTCAAAAAGACTATCCCGAAGTCATCTTCTTGGCCGAAGCATTTACCCGGCCAAAAATAATGAAAGCGCTTTCAAAAATCGGATTTTCCCAGTCATACACCTACTTCACCTGGCGAAATGAAAAGTGGGAAATCATCGAATACTTAAAGGAACTCACCACCGGGGAAATGCCGCTCTATTTCAGGCCCAATTTTTTCTGCAACACTCCCGATAATATTGGCGCGGTTCTTCAAAATGGAGGGCGTCCCGCTTTCAAAATGAGATTGGCTTTGGCCGCCACGACAAGCCCCAGTTACGGCATATACTCGGGCTATGAGCTTTGCGAAAATAACGCCTTTCCGGGAACCGAAGATTACAGAGATTCCGAAAAATACGAAATCAAGGTTCGAGATTGGAACGCCCCCGGCCACATCAAAGATTACATCGCCAAACTGAATTCAATTCGCAGTGAAAATCCTGCTTTTAAGCTATTAAACAACCTTCAATTTTTCACGGCCGAAAACAACCAAATTCTTTTCTTCTGCAAGAAAACGCCCGACTTCTCCAACGTTATTCTGGTGGCTATAAACCTGGACCCCTTTAAATCGCAGCAATCAAATGTCTTCATTCCGCTGGATCAAGTAGGTGTCCGGCCGGGAGGCAGTTTTGAGGTGTGCGATTTGATTACCGGTCAACGATTCACCTGGGGCGATAAGGCTTTTATTGAACTTAACCCCCACGTGGAACCCGCCCACATCTTAAAAATTGAAAATCGATTTTAAATGACAAACGTATCCAATATACCTATGGATAATTCCCTCCTCAACCCAAACGACCTTTATCTCTTCAATGAAGGGACCAATTTCGACATTCATCTTAAATGGGGCGCCCATGTGGTTACCAAAAACGGCCAAACAGGCGTCAATTTTGTGGTTTGGGCTCCAAATGCCAAAAAGGTGTCTGTCATCGGTGACTTCAACAAATGGAATCGCAGCCAGAATTATTTGAATTCACGGGGATCCTCGGGTGTCTGGGAAGGGTTCATCCCGGGACTTAAGAAAGGGAACTGCTATAAATATTTTATTGAATCCAACATGAACGGTTATTCGGCTGAAAAAGCGGATCCCTGCGCTTTTTATTCCGAAACTCCTCCCCGTTCCGCTTCCGTCGTCTGGGATTTAGATTATCCTTGGCAGGATGGACTCTGGATGGCGGAAAGAAGAACAAAGGCCAACGCGCACGAATCCCCCATATCTATCTATGAAATTCACCTGGGATCTTGGAGACGGGTGCCGGAAGAAGGGAACCGGTTTCTCACCTATCGGGAAATGGCTCCTCTTCTTATCGACTACCTTAAAATAATGGGGTTCACTCACGTGGAATTTCTACCGGTGATGGAACATCCCTTCTATCCTTCTTGGGGATATCAAGCGATCGGTTATTTCTCCCCGACCAGCCGTTATGGAACACCTCAAGATTTCATGTACTTGGTCGATCAACTTCACCAAAACGGCATCGGGGTTATATTGGATTGGGTGGCCTCCCATTTTCCCGGCGACGGCCACGGATTGGGGTTTTTCGACGGGACACATCTTTATGAACATGCCGACCCTCGAAAAGGATTCCATCCGGATTGGAACAGTCTTATTTTTAATTACGGCCGCAACGAGGTTCGCAGTTTCCTCATCAGCAATGCTTTGTTTTGGCTGAAGCAATATCATATTGACGGCCTACGGGTGGACGGCGTGGCCTCCATGCTTTATTTAGATTATTCCCGCCAAAACCTTGAATGGGTCCCCAACCAATTCGGCGGGAAAGAGAATTTAGAGGCCATCGCCTTCATCAAGGCGTTTAACGAAGCCGTTTATAAACATGCCCCCGGCACTCAAACTATCGCCGAAGAATCAACGGCTTGGCCCATGGTTTCCAGGCCGACTTACCTCGGGGGCCTTGGATTCGGGTTCAAATGGGATATGGGCTGGATGCACGACACTCTCCGTTTTATGGCGCGCGATCCCATCCACCGGAAATTCCATCACCAGGAACTCAGTTTTCGAATGCTCTATGCCTTTCATGAAAATTTTATCCTCTCACTTTCACACGACGAGGTGGTTCACGGGAAGGGATCGCTCCTCGGAAAGCAGCCGGGCGATTATTGGCAAAAGTTCGCCAATTTAAGGCTTCTCTATGGATATATGTTCGGCTGTCTCGGAAAAAAACTAATGTTTATGGGCGGCGAAATCGGGCAATGGACCGAATGGAACCATGACTCATCTTTGGATTGGCACCTTTTGGATTTCCCCTTCCATAAAGGCATCCAAAGATTTGTGGCCGACCTTAATTTCATCTATCGAAACGAGCCGGCCTTGCATGAAATAGACTTTGACCCCGCTGGATTCGAATGGATTGATTGCAGCGACGCTCAACAAAGCGTTATGAGTTTTTTACGCCGTGGGAAAACGAACCAGGACATTATTCTTTGCGTATTTAACTATACACCGGTCGCGAGGCTAAACTACCGTGTGGGCGTTCCGCGAGAAGGGTATTGGCAAGAGCTTTTAAACAGCGATGGAAGCGAGTATGGCGGAAGCGGTCAAGGAAACTTTGGAGGACAAGAATCGTCCTCCTGGAGTTTTCACGGCCGGCCTTATTCTCTAAATTTGACCTTGCCTCCCCTTGGCGCTTTGTTTTTCAAAAACGCTTCGACTTAGTATCATTAGACAGGAGTTCTAGTTGGAAAAATTTGTTTGCTTACATGGACATTTTTATCAGCCGCCGCGTGAAAACCCGTGGCTTGAAGCTATTGAGCTTCAGGATTCGGCCTATCCCTACCATGATTGGAATGAGAGGATCACTCATGAGTGCTACGCCCCCAACGCCGCGGCTCGCATACTAGACGCTCAAAACCGCATCGTCGAAATCGTTAATAATTATTCCCGGATCAGTTTTAATTTCGGCCCCACTCTTCTCGCATGGATGGAAAAAAGAATGCCGGAGGTTTACCAGGCCATTCTTGACGCCGACAAAGCTAGCCTTAAAATTTTCTCGGGTCATGGATCCGCGATGGCGCAAATCTACGGGCACATCATTATGCCGCTGGCCAACAGCCGGGACAAACTCACTCAGGTCATTTGGGGAATAAGGGACTTTGAACACCGATTTGGACGTCGACCGGAAGGCATGTGGCTTCCAGAAACGGCGGTGGATATAGAGTCTTTGGAAATCATGACGGAGAAAGGAATAAAATTCACAGTTCTCGCGCCACATCAAGCCTCCAAAGTAAAACCCATCGGCGGAAAAACCTGGCAAGACGTGAACTTCAGCAAAATCGACCCCACGATGCCTTATGAATACCATCTCCCATCCGGTCGAAAAATCGTCATATTTTTTTACGATGGCCCCATTTCGAGGGCGGTGGCTTTTGAAGGGCTTTTGGGCAACGGAGAATTTTTTGCCCGGCGGCTCATGGGGGCCTTTTCGGATAAACGCAATTGGAATCAATTGGTTCATATCGCGACAGACGGTGAAACCTATGGGCATCATCACAAGCATGGTGAAATGGCCCTTTCATATGCCATCCATCACATCGAAAACAACAATCTCGCTAAGATCACCAATTATGGTGAGTTCATAGAGAAGTTTCCCCCCACCTTCGAGGTGGATATCCTTGAAAACACGTCCTGGAGTTGCGCTCACGGCATTGAACGATGGCGGAGCGGCTGCGGCTGCAATTCCGGGATGCACCATGGCTGGCAACAGGATTGGCGAGCCCCCCTTCGAGAAGCCTTGGATTGGCTGAGAGATCGTTTAATCCCCCAATTTGAAGAAAAGGGCCGAACGTTGCTCAGAGATCCTTGGGCCGCACGCAATGATTACATTGGGGTCGTTCTGGATAGAACCCCGGAGAATGTTGAACAATTTTTTAATGAACACGCCGTGAAACCCTTTAATGACCACGAGAAGATCGTCTGTCTTAAGCTTCTTGAAATGCAGCGACATGCCATGTACATGTATGCGAGCTGCGGATGGTTTTTTGATGAACTCTCGGGGATTGAAACCGTTCAAGTTATTCAATTCGCCGGCCGGGCGTTGCAACTTGCCAAAGAATTGTTCGGCGATCATATTGAAAAGGAATTTGTCGGACGGCTCGAAAAAGCGAAGAGCAATATTCCCGAAAACAAAGATGGAAAAACCATCTATGACAAATTTGTCCACCCCGCCATGGTGGATCTCACCAAAGTTGGCGCTCATTTCGCGATCAATTCCCTTTTTCAGGAATTTAACGAAGGTGCGATGACCTATTCGTATCTAGTGGAAAATGAGGGCTTTGAAACTTTAGAAGCGGGAAAATCCAAATTAGCCGTCGGGAAAATACGGGTCACCTCCGAGATCACCCGGGAATCGGCCTTGTTGGGGTTTTCCGTCTTGCATATGGGAGATCACAATTTAACCGGCGGAGTACGGCCTTTCCAAAGCGAATTCGAATACCAGAATATGGTGAAGGACGTCAAAGACACTTTCTCAAAGGCAGATTTCCCGGAAAGCATCCGTTCGATTGATCGTCATTTTGGAAACGCCACTCATTCTCTCAAAACTCTCTTTAGAGACGAACAAAGAAACATTTTGAATTTGATTCTTGAAACGACACTTACAGGAGCGGAATCGGTCTATAGAGAAGTCTATGAGAACAACGCTCCCCTCATGCACTTTTTGGTTGATCTCATGGTCCCCATGCCAAAGGCCTTAAAAACCGCTGCCGAATTCGTCATCAACAACAATCTTCGGCAATTGTTCGAAATGGATGTGCTGGATCTGGAACGAACCCAGGGTCTTCTGGCGGAGGCCAAGAAATCTCACATCACTTTAGACAGCACGGGGCTGGGGTTCACCCTTCAAAAAACATTGGAGCGCCTCATGGGATATTTATCCGAAAATCCATCTGATATTCATCTGTTGAGAGACGTGGTATCGGCCTCCCAACTCCTCACATCTTTGCCTTTTGAGGTAAATCTTTGGAAAATTCAAAATGATTTTTATCTGATGATGCGGGATTATTATCCAGAAATGCGGGATAAGGCCAAGGGAAAAGACAACACCGCCCAAGCCTGGATGGATTCGTTTGTCCTTCTTGGAAAAATCCTCGCGGTCAGAATGCCGTAGAATATTTAGCTGGCGAGGTGGAAAATGAAAAAGGAAAAAAAGAGCAAACCCCGAAGAGGCCGTTCCGGAGATGAAGAAGTGTATGAGAAAATTAAACGATTTAAAGAGGAACCCATCATTGAAAAGGACTTGGATGAGGACGTCCCCTCTATATTTGCCGATGATTCAGACGCGGAAAACGATACGAAAGAAGACGATTTCTAAGCACAAAAGGGTCGAAAATCCATTTAGCCCTCTTGTTGGGAGTATTTGAAAAAGAGTGGCAGGTCAATGGTTTTCCTATTAACCTTAATTATATGGCTAAAAAAAATAACAACGACTTCCTCCAACAACTTCGACAAGTCATCAAAGATGGTTTGGATTATCTCCAAAGCCTCCTGCTTCTTCTTCAAGCCCGCACAGCTGAATTCCTCTTATCCGGCGTCTTATTCGTATTCCTTATCATATTAGCCTTCCTTTTTGGTTTAACCGCCCTCATCTTATTTAACGTGGTCATCGGGATTTGGCTTTCCCAAGTTTTGGGAAATCCTGTCTGGGCGGTATTAATATTGGCCGGGTCTTATGCCCTTCTCGCGGTATTGGCCGGATATAAAGCGATGAAATGGGTGCGGACCCTCAAATCATGATTTTCAGGCCTGTCCGTATTTCCGAACTGGAACGCGACGTGCAATTTAGAAAAGAGGTCTTTGCCGCCAGCAAAGAAGAATTGTTGCGGGTTGGAAAGGAAAATTTTCAACCCAAGGAATGGATTAAAAGCCATCCAGGTTCTGTTCTTGGATTGGGACTTGGGACTTTTGGAACAGGGGCTCTTTTCTGGATTCTTGGAAATTTCTTAGGAAAAAGAGGTTTTCTTTGGAAGATCATTAGAACCGGTTGGGCCATCGGCGTCGCCCCGTTTGTGATGGCGAAAGTCACCAAACCGTTTCTGCCGTTGATTTTAATGATTGCGAAAAATTGGGTCAGCGGGGAAATGGGCCCAAACGAATCTACGACGAAATAACCCGGTTCCTTCCCCTTTCCTTCGCCCAGTACAACGCCTGATCGGCCCGCGCAATCATTTCCTCCGAGGTCGTTCCATGAGAAGGAAAGTGCGCCACTCCTATACTGACTGTTATCTTGAGTTGGGTGAAACCACAAGAAATGGACTCCGACTCAATCCGCCGCCGCAATCCTTCAGCTTTCCTCATGACGCCATCCAATTGAGCCCGCGGCAAAAGAACGATAAATTCTTCTCCCCCGTAGCGTCCTGCCACATCCGTTTCATAAAAAGCCTCTCTCAGAAGCTGTCCAATTCGAGAAAGGACGATATCTCCGGCGGCATGGCCATGAGAATCATTGACGTTTTTAAAATGATCAATATCCAACATCAAAACACAAAACTGGGTTTGAAAGGCTTTTGCCTTTTTCATTTCCTCCGCCAGGCGATCCATGAAGGGTTGTCTTCGTAACAATCCCGTAAGTCCGTCCACTCGAGAATGAAGTTCCATCTGGCTAAAAAGGATGGCTTTGTTTAAAGCCATTCCAAGCTCATCTCCAAATTCACCCCCGGCCAAGACCAAATCATTCTCATTTTTATCCGGATGAACTTTCATAAAAAGAGCGCCGTTCATTTCGCTCCCGGACACTTCGCTAGAAAAAATGGGGATGAATAAAACGGGGATGACCTCGTCTGTGTGGGGAGGCCGAATTAATAAGGGCGACGTAGGGAAGGCGTCTAAAATCGGGGGCTCTTTGGCCCAGCTCCCCCGCCGGTGAAGTAAATTCCATCTTTTCTCTGGGTCCAATGAGTAAAGAAGAAATTCATGAGCCCCGAAAACCTTTTGAATTCCGCTTGTCAATTTGGGAGCCATATCCGCCCAGGAAAGAGCCTCCGCCAACCCTTTTGCGAGTCCATAAATGAGAAATGAGCGGGTTTCCTCTCTTTCCTCGTCTAAAACGCTCTTTTTTAACGCGGCATGACGGCTTTTCAATTGGTCAAATCGTTTTTTTTCGTCGTCCAGATCCATTTTGATCTGGCCTACCCTTTTTCCAAATCCATGAGTGACAAAATAGAGAACGATGAGAACAATGGTGGGACTGCAGGCGAGCCAGTATAAACGTCCGGTATTTTCCAGTCGGGACCCACCACGCGATTTCGGCCCGTCCGTTTCGCCTCGTAAAGTCGCTGATCGGCCATTCGAATTAATTGCTGACCGCTCGTCGCATCGACGGGGAAAGACGCAACGCCAAAACTTCCGGTGACGGATAATTCCAGGGAATGCCCTTCCTTGGTGGCAACATCAAATTTTTGCGAGAACAGATCCATCCGTATTTGATCAGCAATTTTTACCGCCTCAT
>JAKLIS010000360.1 GCA_022709485.1 Elusimicrobiota bacterium
GAATATATTATCCCTCCTTGAAGTCAAACAATTTATCATGAAGCCGGAAGGCTCCAACCGATGGGAAATTAACTTCGATATGATAGAAGATTTTCTTTCCAAATCGGATCGAATCCCTGACCAAGAAATAATGGCATGAAAAAATTAAGGGCTTTAAGATCTCCCTATGTTTTGGGCGCATTCGGTCTCACTTTCCTATCACTCATATCATCCGCCTTTGGAAATATCGATTTAAGCGGCGTTCTCGAAAATATATATATTCAAGAAAATCGAACGGACACCCTCCAATTTAACTTCAAACAGGATATTCAATTTTCAGGTCTCGAGTCCCAGAGCACCGTTCAAGGCCAGGCGTTCTTTCAACGGCCCAAAAAACTTCGGATCGTAAAAAAGATCCCGATTGAGCAAACCACAATATCCGACGGGAAAAAAATGTGGATTTATACGCCCTCTTATAAGCAAGTGTGGGAGGGAAAATGGGAAGGCTGGTTAAAAGGGGTGTCTCTTCCAAAAGGATTGGTGCCTTTCGGGAATTTTGTCGAAGATTTGAAAAATAATTTTGACCTGACCCTCGACAAGACCACCAGTACCCCTGTTTCACTCTATATATTGAAAGCCGTTCCAAAAGAAAATCCCGCTGAATTTACACTTGATTTCCTCATTTCGGCCGAAAATTGGATGCCCATTCAAACCACCTACCATTCCGAAACGGCCACTGTGGTCACGACCATGACGGATATGGTCATCAACGGTCCTGTTGACGCGAAGATTTTCACTTTCAAATCCCCCAAAGGAACAGAAGTCCTTAAGATAAACTAAACCGAAAGGATTAGGATATTTGAAATCCTATAAATATAATTGATTTTCAAACTATGACTGACGCAGAAAACCCCGACATCATACCGGCAACCAAAGAAGAGATCATTTCCCAGATTGCCAAAACCCTTTCTGAACGAAGGCTGGCCCGGCATGTCACATTACAAAGTGTCAGCCAGCGGCTTAAAATCCGCGTTCCTCTCCTCGAAGCGATGGAAAGCGGCAAGTGGGAAGACCTCCCGGGAGATGTTTATATCCGAGGTTTTGTCCTTCGATACGCCCAGTATTTAGGAATCGACGGCAATAAATTAATTGAGCCTTATCTTGCCCTGGCCAGGCAAAATATTAAGAGTAAAACCCCGTCCGATGAGAACAATCTGTCGGAGAGCGGGCAGACCGCTTGGTTATGGATTACCCTTGTCATAATAGTTTCGATTATTTTAATTAAGTTTCTTAAACCGTCGGACAAAATCGGTCTTGTCAAAGAACCTGAGGCCTTAAAAAGGGTTGAAACAGTTGTCACTTCCACGGCAACGGTGCAGGAAGCGCAAAAACCCGTCATTGAAGATCATACGGTGGAAGTGATTTCACCTTATCAGCTTTGGTTAAAAATCACCACACCAAAAAAAGTATTTGAGGGATTCGTTCCCGAGGGGTCCACTTGGACCTTTAAGAGTGAAGGGCAATTTCAAATTAAATTAGGGCATACCAGGGAAGTCATTTTAAAATTTGACGGACGGCAAGTCCCCCTGTTTGAACGCCAAAAAACGTTGAGTCTCCCAAATGAATCTTAATTTTCCCAATCGACTGACTTTGTCGCGCCTCATTTTGGTTATTCCCTTTCTCATATTTACCATTGAGGACAATGTCTACACGCGGATTGCGGCTCTCGTGATATTTGCCGCTGCTAGTATCACAGACCTCATCGACGGCCAAATCGCAAGGGCGCGGAATATGGTCACAAATTTGGGCATCTTCCTGGACCCTTTGGCGGACAAATTGCTTATTTCCGCCGCCTTCATCGCATTTGTTCAAATTCATGAAATTTATGTGCCCGCTTGGATGGTGGTTTTAATCATTGGCCGCGAATTTCTTATCACGGGACTTCGCACCCTGGCCGTTTCTCAGGGACGCGTTTTGGCCGCTCAACGGGCTGGAAAATTTAAAACAACCTCCCAGATCACCGCCATCATTTTGATCCTGATCATTTTGATTTTAAACTCCGCCATGGAAGATTGGTTTCATATCCCAAAAGACAGTCTATTGATGATGTCGGGTTGGCATGAATAT
>JAKLIS010000361.1 GCA_022709485.1 Elusimicrobiota bacterium
TTGAAGAAGAGACCTAATATCTAATTTGAACTCGGCTTTGTCAAATTGACATCCATGGATTGAACCCAACCTTGTTTTCCTTCCATTGTGATTCGGTACCATTCACCGTATTCGTTTTCTTTGGTTTCAGCCACTTTGTAAACAGTCGGAGGGGAAATCTTTTTCATGTGTTTAGAGGAGAGCTCCGGGTTTTCATAGACAAGGACCCCTTTGACGCCCGCCACGACCCATTCCGCCGCGAAAGCCGATTTGGCAGACACTGACGCCATTTCTTCGGCCGCCTCTTTAATTTTCGCTTGGACGCTGTCAGCCAATTTTAAATCGACGCCTTGCGCCCACGCTTTGGTCTTATTTTCCAGTTCCAATAAAAACCACCGATTGGGACCGACTTTTTCAGACTTTAAGGCGAGATAAGCGTTGCCTTCCGTCAAATGCCCGATCCCTTTGGCCTTTTCTTTAGGCTCAGAGAAAATCTTTACATCCGGTCCCACCGGCTCGAAATAAGTGGACTCCTCCCGGCTGGAAGCTTCAGGACCCTTGGAAGCGTATCCAGCCGATGGCGCCATCTGAGGACTCAAGTCATAAGCCGACACCAAAGCCGCATTCACCCACCCCACCATGCCTTTGGACTTCACCTGAAGCCAGCGTTGATCGTCAATCAAAACTTCAAAATCGGCCTGGCCTTTGCTTCCTTTTGTTAAAAAGTCGCCCGTGGGTTGGTCCTCACCGGGATTCATATATAAGGGAACATCTTTCTTCTTAACCTCAAAAAATATATCGACCCCTTTCATCCGTGTGCCCGACATGGTCGAAGAGACCGGAGGAGGAGAAACCGGTTCCGCGGGCAGGCTTGCCACTTCATATGTATCATCTTCGACGGGGGGCTGATCGGTGGGAGCAACCTCCTCGGCCTCTTCCGTAATAGCATCTTCAATGACTGGGACAGCTACCGGTTTGGAGGGAACCGTTTTTGTTTTTTGTTTTTGGGGTCCCGCCCGAGGTATCGGGGCGGCTTTAGCCGGTTTTACCGGCTTTATTGGCTCCTCTGAAATCTCTTCTTTCATTAATTTGGCCAACTGAGGAGGGAGAGTTGTTTCTTTGGGTTTTTGAACCGTCTTGATAGGTTTTTGACGAGCCGCTTTCAATTGGGCCAATTGCTCTACTTTCTGTTCTCGGGCAATCTCTTTTTGTTTTCTGAGAGCCGTCAAGTATTGTCCCCGTCTGGCTTCTTTCCTTCTGGCAGCCAATAAATCTGCCTCTTTTGAAATCCTGAGTTCCCGGGCATAAGGCGTCCCGGCCAAAGCCACTTGTAGATAGACCTCGTGAGAAGGAAGGTAATCCTTCCTCTTATTAATATTCTGAAGGTACAGCATGGCTTTATCATATCCACAACGAGCGAGAATGATCCCCAAGGGGAATTTTACCCCGGGCCATGGAGCTTTATTGAAAAACGGGATTAATTGTTCCTGGGCGCGATCGGGGTCGGAAACTGCGCGAATATCCAACAAAACATTCTCAATCTGAACCCGGACGTTTTCAGACGTTTCTCTCGACAAACGAGGGACCAAAAGAAAAACGGCGTCTTCCGCCATGACATGGGGAAGCCATCCCACCGCCTTCATCCGAACATCTTCCACGACAGCCTGAACCATAAAAGAAAAAACCACTTCCGCATAGGCCCGGATGAGAGGATTTCTAATCCCGCCTTCCGATCTGATTTTTTCGAACAAAAGAGTCAAAACGTTGGATTTTTGGTCCAGCTCAATGAGCCCGCCCTTGGAAAGTTCATTCATGAAAGGCTGAATCCATTCTGCACTGTTTTCAAATTTCAAAAGCGCTTTGAGCGCCATTTCTCGTTGGCTAAGGGTCATGCGAGGATTCATGGCGATATCTAATAAAGGCCCCGCTTTCCTTTCGTTTATATAAGTCGCGACTCGGACTTTAAATAAAAAATCAGGATCTGGAGTTTGGTGGACGAAGCCCCAATTAAGACCAGTGGCGCCGTAAACAAAAGTGGTGAAATTGCCGTAGATGGTGGTCACTCCTTTGGCTACAGGATGAGCGATTTTGCCCAAGAAGGATTTGTAAGGGGGGAATTTATAA
>JAKLIS010000362.1 GCA_022709485.1 Elusimicrobiota bacterium
AGATGCCGGAAAAGCGCCGAATATTATTGATGTAAGAGAACCCATTGAAAATGAAATCGCCAAAATCCCCGGGGCCCAGCTCATCCCTTATGGGCAATTGAGTGGGGGAACGGCCAACTTGGATAAAAAAGCGGAGTATGTGATTTATTGCCATTCCGGAGGGCGGTCATCCCAAGCCGTTAAGAAACTTCAGGCGGCGGGATTTAAAAATTTGAAGAATTTAGAGGGGGGAATCGATGCTTTCTCCGACATAGATCCCTCCATCCCAAAATACTAAGATTCGTCCTTCTTTCCCGGCTTTAGGCTGGGAAATTGGTGCGGTACCCAAGTGGTCTAAGGGGAGAGTCTGCAAAACTCTTATTCGTCGGTTCAAATCCGACCCGCACCTCCAGTTTCGCCAAAAGCGAAAGGGCCGTGGTAAATGGGCCTTGTTTATTGATAATGGAAATTAATTATAATCCGTTATCCTGAAATTTTTTGATCCTTAATTTCGCGCGGTTAGCTCAGTTGGTTAGAGTACTACCTTGACATGGTAGGGGTCAGAGGTTCGAATCCTCTACCGCGCAGATTTCAATTCCGTCATCCTTGAAATTCCTTCTTGAGGGTTCAGTTTGGACGGTTACCGATAAAAATTCGGGAAATGACCAAGTTTTCAAATTAACTAATATGAGTAATCCATCGAAACCATCAAAAGAAGATTTTTTATACAAGCTCCGACATTCCACCTCCCACGTGTTGGCTCAGGCGGTCCAAGAACTTTTCCCAGGAACCCGCCTCACCATTGGCCCGCCCACGGAGGACGGCTTCTATTATGATTTTGACAGCGAACACCGGTTTATCCCCGAAGACTTGGAGAAAATCGAAGCCTGCATGAAGAAAAATCTCAAAGAAGACGCCAAATTTGTGGGGGAAACCTTGGATCGGGAAAAGGCCCGAAAATTTTTCAATGAAAAGGGAGAGAAATTTAAAGTCGAAATTATTGACGACCTTCCCAAAGAAGTCCCCATTTCTCTTTACCGCCATGGGACTTTCGTCGACTTGTGCGAAGGGAATCATTTATCGTCCACCAAAGACATCAAGCATTTTAAGCTCACCAAGATTGCCGGCGCCTATTGGCGCGGCGATGAGAAACGGGAACAACTTCAGCGAATTTACGGAACCGTTTGGCCCACGGAAGAGGAGCTTAAAAACTATCTTCGTCAAATGGAGGAAGCCAAAAAAAGAGATCACCGGGAATTGGGGCCTCGCCTGGGTTTATTTTCTATTCATCCCGACATGACGGGAAGCGGCCTCGTCCTTTGGCATCCCAAAGGGGCTGTGACCCGATATATTATCGAACAGCATTTGCGCGAACTTCATTTAAAAAACGGGTACCAGCCGGTTTTCACTCCGCACATCGGCCTATCCAACCTGTGGCAAACCTCAGGGCACCTGGGCTACTACAAAGAAAATATGTTTCCAGAAATGAAAATTGAAAATCAATCTTATTATGTGAAACCAATGAATTGCCCATTTCACATCACCATTTACAAGTCTAATCTTCATAGTTACCGCGATCTTCCCATTCGATTTTTTGAAAACGGATCGGTGTATCGATACGAGCGAAGCGGCGTTCTACATGGAACCATGCGAGTCCGAGGCTTTACTCAAGACGACACCCACATTTTTTGCCGTTTAGATCAATTGGAGGATGAAATTGTTGGCATTTTGAACCTCAACCAAGAAATTTTGAACACCTTCCATTTCACGGAATATGAATTGAAACTCTCAACCCGGCCGGCCAGTTTTGCCGGAACGGCGGAAGGATGGGAAAAAGCGGAAGCCGTTCTTCAAAGCGCTCTCAAAAAATGTAACCTCGCTTTCGAAGTGGACCCCGGCGAGGGGACCTTTTACGGTCCCAAAATCGATTTGAAAATCAAAGATTCTATTGGCCGGCGGTGGCAATGCTCCACCATCCAGGTAGATTTCAATCTCCCGCAGCGGTTTGACGTCAACTACCGTAACGAGCAGGGGAAAGACACTCAAGCCGTCATGATTCATAAAGCTACTTTGGGATCGATTGAAAGATTTTTCGGTGTTTTAATTGAACATTACGCCGGCGCA
>JAKLIS010000363.1 GCA_022709485.1 Elusimicrobiota bacterium
ACTCGACCATCAATGACGCAACGGATGGCTCGGCAGGTTCTTATGCCAAGACGGTAGACCTATCCGCCGGTGATTTCGATAAGTGCGATTTCTTTATGTACTACTCATCCGCCGCCGGAAGTGTTGGGACCTTGGATATTTATATCGATATCTCGCCGGACAACGGAACTCATTGGGTGAACACAAGTTCCTTTACTCAATTAACCGCCACCGGGACGGCCGTCAATGCCGGAGCCTTAAAACAAAATGTCGACGTGAGCCCTGGAACGAAACTCCGGGTTTATCCGACTCTCTCAGCCGATACCACGTATTACAAACTTTACTTGTGGGCGAAGCCGGGAATCAAATAACTTTGAAGCGGGAAGCGGGGCTCCTGCGGGGGCCCCGCCCTGCTTAGTGAAAAATGAAAAAGCTGAAATATAAATTCAACGAAATAAAAAAAAGAGCCCTCCTTAAAATGGGGGTCTGGGCGATAAAATTTGCCGGAACCTTCACTCCTGAACTTCTTGTCGGATACGTTCAAGACCGGGCGAACGAATTGGCGTTGCAAATTACCATGTCGATTTTGGACAAAGAGCGAATCGCTCACTGTCATTTATGCCCTCAAAGATTTGGACTTCGGAAGCAAGCAAACCGATGGGTTTGTTCAATTCATCAAACACAGGAGGCAAGGGCGGCGGTTGCCGCTTAAAAATTATGGATAAAAAACAAAAGCTTTCATTCGCAAAATCAATCGACGCCGATAAGAAATTAATTACCGGCTACGTTTCGACCTTTGAATGGGACCGGGACAATGAGAAGTTCGTCAAAGGGGCCTGGGACTTAAATCAATTTTTACAGAACCCCGTTGTGCTTTGGGCCCATGACTCGAGCCAGTTACCGATTGCTCGCAATGTCGACTTGGTGGAAGACGACCACGGCCTTATGGCCACAAGCGAGTTTGATTCAAAGAATGAATTTTCCATGAAGGTTTTTGATTTATTCTCAAGAAAATTCCTGAACGCCTTTTCGGTTGGATTCATCCCAAAGAATTACGAAATGCAGGAAATAGACGGCGGCGGCCGCAAAGGTGTCGCGATTACCGAGGCGGAACTGTATGAATACTCCGCCGTCCCGGTCCCGGCC
Organism: Elusimicrobiota bacterium; assembly: GCA_022709485.1. Lineage (GTDB taxonomy): Bacteria > Elusimicrobiota > Elusimicrobia > F11 > F11 > JAKLIS01. The sequence continues at coordinate 1,126 of JAKLIS010000363.1, forward strand.
AATCCTGGGGCGTTGGTGGGCCGTGATGTGGCCGAGCTTGCCATAAAAACGTTGGGGCAGAACGTCATTGAGGTTTTAAAGACAACCTCCATGGGAAATCAATATCTTGTTTTGCCTACCACCAAAGATGAAAAAGAAATCGAAGGGACCGAGGTTAAAAAAGACATTCCGCCAGCCGACCTGGAACCGGTTCTCAAGCAAGTCATTGACCTGGCCCGTACCGCCAAGGGAAGCGAATTACCCGAGACGAAACGCGGTCTGATTGTGACAGCGATGACGGTTTTTAATGAACTCTTGAATGACCATCAAGCCCATTTGGAGGGCGAAGATTTAAAAACGTTGGCCGGACTCTTAAGTGAGTTTGCAACTGTTCTGGGAAATATTTATCCGGATGCGGCCATCTCAATCCAAAAAACAATTTCACAGATAGGCAAAGCCGTCGATAACGGACGGGGCGAGTAACGTCGCTCCGGTCTATTTGAAAAAGGAAAATTAAAAATGCTTACTCTAGATGAAGTCGCAAAGTCAGTTAAAGAAGCGACCGATGCCATTAAGGCCGCGAATGATTCAAATAAAGAAACCATCAAAACGATGGTCGAAGAAACATTGAAAAATGTTCTTCGCGACCATCCTGGTTTCACGCCGGAAAGAAAAATCGAATTCCCCGGCTCGGCTTTGTCCCATAAGGACGAGGTCATGGCCTCACTTCCAAAAGAACTCCAACTTGAGCAGGACAAAATTTACATCATGTCCAAAATGCTCGGGCGCAAACCTCAAGAGCTGAAATCTTGGGGCGGATTCACTCGGAAGATGGGTGACTTTAAAAAGGCCCTTGATGTCGCCACCGCTGGCGAGGGCGCGGAATGGGTGCCGACCGGATTCTCACCCGAACTATTTGGATTGGTTCGGTTGCAATTGAAAGTCGCCGCTTTGTTCCCGACCATCCAAATGCCGACGATCCCTTACAAATTGC
>JAKLIS010000364.1 GCA_022709485.1 Elusimicrobiota bacterium
GATTCCGTCCGCCCCAGCGACGTGTTCGACAAAGGCTGGGAAACGTGGCGACAGGGCCTGATCGAAGTGACGGTTCCGATCGCAAAGATTGAAGCGGGGCGTTGGCGCGTGATGGCCGAAGGAGAAGGGGCTCCGGCCGCATGCATAATCTTTTCTCCGCCAATGGTGCCATCGATATCATTGGCCCCAAAGCGAAGCGCCATGACCGCGGTTTCTTCTCCCAGGGTGACCCAATACGCTTTGATATTTTCAAAATTGTCCAGGATTAGACGGGAAACGGCGATTGTTTTCAGATCCTCTAAGATAGATGCTTTTTTCTCAACCACCTGTGTCTTGCCCGGCTGATAGGCGAGGGGAATAAAAGACAAGAATCCATGCGTTTCATCTTGAAGCGCCCTGAGTTTCAACAGATGATCCACCCTCTCCTCGTAAGTTTCAATGTGACCATAAAGCAAAGTGGAATTGGATTTCAGTCCCAATCGATGAGCGGCACGGTGAATTTCAAGCCACCGGGAGGCTCCGATTTTAAAGGGGAAAAGTTTTTTTCGAACCCGGTCGCTAAATACCTCGGCTCCGCCCCCCGGAAGGCAGACAACCCCCGCTTCCATTAACCGGCGCAAAATTTCCTGGACGGAGACTTTTTCACAGCGGGAAAAATATTCAATTTCCACCGCGGTGTAAGCTTTAATTTGGATGGAAGGAAACCGATCTTTAATGACCTTCACCACGCGCAGATAATCGTTAAAGGACCATTCGCCATTCAAAGCGCTTGTGATATGGACTTCTGTGACGTCATCGCTAAGCCCCGCCAATATCTGATTTTCACCCAAAGAATAAGCACTGGGTTGTGTTTTTTTCGTCGCATATTCACAGAAGCGGCAAGACAGGACGCAAATATTGGTGGGGTTGATTTGGCGGTTGATGACAAAAAAGGCATCGTTGCCCGTTTTTTGCTCTTTTATTTCATTGGCCATGAACCCGAGGCCAAGAAGATCATCGGTTTGAAAAAGAGTTAGACCGTCGCGAGCGTCTAATCTTTCGCCGTTTTGAATTTTCGTCCAAATGGATATCAATGAGGGATCTTTAATATTCATTTTAAACCGTATTCAGACCATCGCCGGTTGACCCGAGCGATAATTTCTGGCGTCATTTCAAGAGGTTTCGGGTAGCCTTTTTTCCATGTGGCATCGATACCCATGGGGCCCGCATAACGCGGGTGTCCTCCTGAAAGTGTCACTTCAGAAAAAAACGTGTCCCTTTCACAATCAAATCGAGTAAAAATTCCCCAAAGAAGAAGAAGGTCGTCGTTAAGTGGAACATCAGGGCTGACCGCCGCGACCAACGGGATGTTTTTAAAGATGGGTGATTTTACCATTTTATCGACGATCTCCCGCCCGTTTCCGCTCACTTGAATGATGACCATGGCGTCTTCCCAGACCCGGACTCCCTGGACGCGAGAATCGATGTTTTGAATGGCTTTGATATCCAAAGATTTGGCGGGAGGCGACGGCAGGACAGAACCGTTCCGTGTGGCATCTAAGATCATTTTGCTGCCTAAATTCATCTTAAACCCTGTGAAATCCAATGTGTCTTGCGACGTCCCGGGAAGAAGAATGAAATCCTCCGACGGGTTGAAATAAGATCGAAGGGCTTTGAGCACTTGGCTGAAATTCCGCGGATGAATGTCATCATCAACCAAGATCACGCATTTTGAAAGGGATAATTGGCCTTCCCCCAGAATCCAAAGACCTGTTTTAACGGCTTCTTTTTTAAACCGCTGCTTGACAGAGGCCACAACCAAATTGTGAAAACCCGCCGCCGGATAAGTCCACAGATCCGCGATCTCCGGATGCATGGCTTTAATAATCGGAAGCAATATTTCTTGAAGAGCGGCTCCTATCGCGGTATCTTCTTGAGGAGGTTTTCCGACGACAGAAAGGGGAAAAACAGGGTGGGGTCTGTGCCGAATTTTTTGAATTTTGAAAACGGGAAATTCAGCCACTTGAGAATAATGCCCAAAGTGATCCCCAAATGGTCCTTCCGCTTTCCTCTGGCCCTGCCTTACAACGCCCTCCAGAACAAATTCGGCTTCCGC
>JAKLIS010000365.1 GCA_022709485.1 Elusimicrobiota bacterium
AGAAAACGTCGAATAATCGATGGAAGCAAGGGGGAATAATCACATGAACGCTCTTAAAACCACCATTTTACTGGCCACTTTGACGGCCCTTTTTATTTGGATTGGACACGCGCTGGGAGGCCAGGCTGGAATGATTTATGGGCTGATTTTCGCCGGCCTTATGAATTTTGGGACATATTGGTTTTCAGATAAGATTGTGTTGGCCCTACACGGGGCCAAAGAATTAAAAGAGTCGGAGGCGCCCAAGCTTTATGAAATGGTTCGATACCTCTGCTCTCGCGGTCAGCTTCCCATGCCAAAACTCTATATTGTGCAGGGACCGCCGAACGCTTTTGCCACGGGGAGAAACCCGTCTCATGCCGCCGTGGCTGTCACGGACAGCCTTCTGGAAGCGTTAAAACCCGAAGAACTTCAGGGTGTCCTCGCCCACGAGCTCACTCATATCAAACACCGGGACACCTTAATTATGACCGTGGCGGCAACCATCGCCGGAGCCTTAAGCATGGTTGCCCGAATGGCCATGTGGGGTATGGGCGGACACCGCTCCAACGATCGGGAAGGGTCGAATCCATTAGTGGGACTCATTGCGCTTATTGTCGCTCCCATTGCCGCGATGCTCATTCAAATGGCCATCTCTAGGACACGGGAATATATGGCCGATGAAGGCGGGGCCACGATGACGTCTAATCCGATGGGACTGGCCAATGCCTTGATGCAACTCGAAAGCTGGAAAATGCGCAGCCCAATTCGGGACGGCAATCAAGCCCTCGCTCATCTTTATATTGTCAATCCGTTTAAAATGGAAGGTTTGGCGTCGCTTTTCAGAACACATCCTTTGACGAAAGACCGGGTGAAACGTCTGGAGGATTTAGCCGGACGGCCGCGACCTTAATTGTCTTTTCGGGGCAGAAGAACCCGCAGTTTTATGGTAAGAGACATATTCGATCATTTCTTTTCTCTCCCCCAGCTTTCTAACTTCGGGGCCATCTTTGAAAAAATCTGAAGAATTTTTCTCATCATTCTTTATGGAAGAGAAAACCTTGTTCTGCAAAGCCCAAAAGATTAATCTTCTTCCTCATTTGAGTTTTCTGGAAGATCCGGGTCTATTTCAGATGGAGGCTCGGTCTCTAACTCTTTCTTAAATTCATCTACGTCGAGAATGGGGAAAAATGGTGAAAAATCTTCGGTAATCAAACCGGCGTCTTTGGCCATTTGATATTCAGTGGTCGGTATTCGTTCGGACACTTCGAATAAATCAAAACCCATCTCGTCACGCCATGCATTTCTAAAAAACATGGCCCCTCTTTCCCTTTCTTGAAAATCCCCACTGAATTGGCCGGTGTTTAATTCCATGGCCAACGCCAAATAATGAACAAAGGTTCCGAGCCGAAAAGGGCTTAGTTTGGGATCTATATGGTTGGGATTGAGGTATAAAATCGCATCTGTCGGGGTGGTTCTCGCCGCGTCCCGGATGAGTGTGTCCACCGCTTTCACATGGGTTCGAGTCCCCCGCGTATCATTCGGATGCCAAGTCTCATCATTCCCAGTTAAAGGTTTGATGGTTGTGGTTGCTACCGCCAAATCCAATCTTTCAACGAGTGTTTTGCAGACAAGACCTCGCTTTCCAGACCTTAAGTTGTCCAATTCACGTGAGACATTTTTGAAAAAGGGGCCGTCTGTCTTCTCAATCTCAATGGCTGAATGGACGGGGAAGGACCAAAATAGGAGGGACAACATAATCCCAGCCTTTCCAATAAATGATTTTGATTGATAGTAAGCTATTTTCATTGTTTAAAAAATCCTCAATTTAAACTCCCTGAAACATATCAAAAAAAGGTGACAAAAATCATATTTTCGACCTGGAAAATCATATCAAAACACATCACACTAATATTGCGATGAGTTCGGATTTTAATTATTCCAACATATCCGCTGAAGAGGAAGAACAACGCCTTAAAGCGCAAAAGACAAAAAAACGGATACCGATGTTCAGACGGAGGAAGAGTTTACCAAAGCACAGGTCGACTATGTTTATCAAAACCGGCGGTATGTGGGTACCAAAGAGGTGGCGGGCTATGTGCTGTGGGATATGGCG
>JAKLIS010000366.1 GCA_022709485.1 Elusimicrobiota bacterium
GGAATACCTAAGAAAATGCGTGCTCCCTCTCCCGGAGGGAGAGGGTCGGGGTGAGGGGCCAAAAACCCCAGAAACTTCCCTCAAAAAAGTCTCTTATAGTACTCCTTCTCAAAATTTTCCGGATGCTTCTGCCAATACGTTCCCCCGGAAAAAGATGTTTTCTTGAGCCGGAGCGGGTCCCGCCCCCATATTCGCATGAAGATCCCCACCGGCGTGAGAAGAAAATAAAAAATAAGAACGAGAATTAAAAATGACACCACGCTCCCCATCACAAACGCGAGGCCCATCCATAGTAAATAGAAAGGCCGCGAAAAGGGGGGAAGAAAAAGGGCCAGGAGTCCAATAGATCCGCTCACGGCCCAAATCCAATAGGCCGCTTCCCAAGATTTTTTCCAACCCACCAGGGCGCCAATCAAGGCAAACCCAATAATAAGGGTTAATCCAAATTTCTTGAGGTCTGTTTTGTTTGGCTGCCAATTAATTTTTGCAAGCATTGTTTTTCGCCATCATTGTTTAATCCAGCTTAAATTGCTTTTTATATTTTTGAGCCCCTTCCATGGGCGGCTGATTTTCTTTTAACAAAAGAAAGTTTCCCAGAATAAGAGCGTCCATTTCGGTCAACATAAAGCATCGGTAGGCTTCTTCAGGCCGGCAGACAATGGGTTCCCCGCGAATGTTGAAGCTCGTGTTAATAACAACAGGGCACCCGGTTTTTTCAAAAAAAGCCCGGATGATTTTGTGAAAAAGGCCGTTTCGCTCCGCCGTCACCGTTTGAATGCGCGCGGAATAATTCACATGAGTGACGGCGGGGAGCGCGGACCGGGGGACGTTTAATTTTTCAATTCCAAATCGTTTTTCCATCTCGCCTTCATTCTGAGTGCGGATATTTTTTTGAACCGATGCCACCATGAGCATGTACGGGCTTTCATGGTCGAACTCAAAATATTCTGGTGACTTTTCCAATAAAACCGCAGGAGCAAAGGGCCTAAAGGATTCGCGAAATTTGATTTTTAAATTCATCTGGGCCTGCATCCGGGGGTTTCGGGGGTCTCCAATAATACTCCGGCCGCCCAAGGCGCGGGGGCCAAACTCCATCGGCCCGGAAAAAAGCCCAATCACTTTTCCTTGATGAATAAGAGAAGCGGCCTTCTCGGCTAATTCCTCGTCGGAATATTGGATGAAAGGAGCTTTTAGGGACGAAAGCGTTTTTTCAATGGTTTCATTTGTGAATGAAGGGCCCAAAAGGCTCCCTTTTTGGGAATCGGTTTTTTGGGGCGTTCGGGGATTGTCCAAATACTCAAACCAGGTAAAAAGAGCGGCTCCCAAAGCGCCGCCGGCGTCTCCGGCGGCCGGCTGAACAAAAATATTTTCAAACAATTTTTCTTTGGCCATAAGTCCATTGGACACGCAGTTGAGCGCGCATCCGCCGGCCAACACCAAATTTTTGCTTCCCGTTTCTTTTTTGGCGTGTCGCGCGAGACGCAGCATGACTTCATCGCACACCTTCTGGATAGAGGCGGCCACATCCATATGAAATTGTTTAATGGGGGTCTCGGGCGTTCGCGGGGGCTCGTTTTCAAATAATTGTGAGAATTTTTGGTTCACCATGGTGAGGCCCTGGCAGTAGTTGAAATATTTCATGTCCATGAAAAATGATCCGTCTTCTTTCAAATCAATCAAGTTTTTCATGATGATGTCGTAGAACCGGGGGGTTCCATAGGGCGCCAATCCCATCACTTTATACTCGCCGGAATTCACTTTAAATCCCGTGTAATACGTGAAGGCGCTGTAAAGAAGCCCCAAAGAATGGGGAAACCGGAGCTCTTTTTGAATTTTGATTTTGTTCCCGTGCCCGTGTCCCAAGGTGGTCGTGCTCCATTCACCCACCCCGTCCACCGTTAAGATGGCGGCTTCTTCAAATGGAGACGGGAAAAAGGCGGAGGCGGCATGAGAAGCCATCTCCGGAATAAAATATCTTCGGGTCTGGCTCCGGAACTACCGACCGCAGGCACCAACCCCAGCTCGCGGTCCTCCACCGGCAACTTTCGAAATTTTTCCTTCAGAGTCCGAAACG
>JAKLIS010000367.1 GCA_022709485.1 Elusimicrobiota bacterium
TGTCGGCCAAATCGGGAACGGAGTCGAGAAAACAAGGCGCGTCGGTTAAAAGGCTGGCAAATAAACAGGGAAGAGCGGCATTTTTTGAGCCTGAAATCCGGACATCTCCTACAAGACGCCGCCCCCCTAATATTTCAAATTGGTCCATCTTTTTCCTTTCTTTATTCCGGAAATAATGCGGTCAATGCCAGAGTAATCTTTTCTTACGGAAATATCGGTGAACCCCTGATCCGTCATTATTTTTCTCACTCGGTCAGATTGGCCTATTCCCATTTCAAGAAACAAAAATCCATTCTTTTTTATAAAGGGAAACCCCTGATGAATGATCCGATCGATAAAAAACAATCCATCCGAGCCCCCCACTAACGCCTGTCTTGGCTCATAAAAAAGATCCGGATTGAGGGATCCCCATTCGGCGGTTGGAACATACGGCGGATTGGAAATGATGATATCAAAATGGTCTCCAAATTCATGGGAAAAGCCGTCAAATAAATCATTTTGAATAAACTGTATTTGGTCATCGACCCCCGCTTGGACGGCGTTTTTGCGCGCCACATCCAACGCGTCTTTTGATATGTCAATGGTTGTAACAGTGGACATGGGAAATTGTTTGGCCAAAGACGCGGCGACGCATCCCGAACCCGTTCCCACTTCCAGAATATTGGGCATTTTAAAACCGGTTTTTTGAATCGTTTGAGCGGCGGATTCGACCAATAACTCCGTTTCAGGCCGCGGGATCAAAACACGGCGATCCACCTTAAAGTCGATTCCCATGAAATTTTTCTTCCCAACGATATATGCCACGGGCTCAAATTGGGAACGCCGTTTGACCCTACCTTGATAGGTTCTCAACCTTTCATGTGAGAGAGGTTCTTGAAGCTTGAGGAACAATTGGGCGGGAGAAACCTTTAACAATTCGGCAAGAAGAGTTTTGGCGTCCATCTCCGGGGTTTCCAAAAAGGTTCTGGAAAGAAAGTCAAATCCCCAATTCAACGCCTTCTGGATGGTCCAAACTTTTTGAGAGGAGGTCGAGGAAGTCTCCGCGACGTTTTTGATGTTAGATTTTGACATTTTGAAGTTCCTCTTCCTTTTTCTGAAGAGCGGAGATGATGTCTTCCATATCCCCTTCTAAGACAGATTCAATATTAAACACGGAAAAATTGATGCGGTGATCCGTAATGCGGTCTTGCGGAAAATTGTAGGTCCTGATTTTTTCAGAGCGGTCTCCGGTTCCCACCTGTTTTCGCCTCAAATCACTTCTTTCTTTGTCCGCCTTTTCCTTGGCGCCTTCATAAAGCTTAGCGCGAAGAAGATTCATGGCTCGTAGGCGATTCTGGCCCTGACTCCTTTCTTCTTGGCAAGTCACCACCACACCCGTCGGGATGTGGGTAATTCGAATAGCCGATTCCGTTTTGTTGACATGTTGACCGCCCGCCCCGGAAGCGCGATAAGTGTCAATTCGCAGATCTTTCAATTCTATTTTTATGTCCACCTCATCGGCCTCAGGAAGAACCGCCACGGTCACGGTGGAAGTATGAATTCGGCCTTGGGCTTCCGTTTCCGGGACCCGTTGGACCCGATGAACCCCTTGTTCATATTTAAAAAATCCAAAGGCGTTGGCCCCCGAGAGGCCAAAAACAATTTCTTTAAATCCCCCCAGTCCCGTGGGACTTGAGGAATAAATGTCCACATCGAGACCTTTTTTCTGGGCGTATTTCATGTACATGCGGGACAAATCGCTCACGAATAAAGCCGCCTCTTCCCCCCCGGCTCCGGCACGAATTTCAATAATGCAGTTTCTGTCCGCCATGGGATCGGGAGGATTCAAGTATCGATATAGCTTTTCGCCGACTTCCTCAAATCTCCTTTGGAGAGTCTCTTTTTCTTCTTTGGCGAGTTCGGCGAGAGCAGAGTCGCCTCCTTGAATAATTTCCTCAGTCGACTTTAATTCAGCCTCTATTTGAAGCCATTCCTGGGCCGTTTGAACCAGGGGTTCCATTTTTTTTCTATCTCGACCCAAGGAAATCATTTGAGCGTTGTCGCCGGGAGAAATTTGGGCG
>JAKLIS010000368.1 GCA_022709485.1 Elusimicrobiota bacterium
GTTTGCCTCTCCCGAAAATGGACAAAATGACCCCGCCGAGGAAGAGCAAAAGAAGGGGAGAAGAATCAACCGCCATTCCTTGGATCGCCACGGCCAGCATTTCCGCGCCTTCCCACAAACTCAAACGAGAAGCGTATTCCCCCGCATATGTGATGGTCCAAAAAATAAATACCTTAAAAACTCCCGCCTGTTTTAGGGCCGTGATCATGACCACCATGGGTACCGCCACCCCAATGGAAAAAACAAATAAATTTTTGACTGTTTTCTTTTTCCATTCATTCTCTTTATACAGGGCCGCTCCCACCCAAAAAAACCCGAAAAGAACCAAAAATGCCCCGTGTTGCTTGAAGAGAGGACACATTCCACATAGGAAACCTCCAAGCAACAAATGAGGCCACCTTAATGGCTTAAAAGTCAGAACAAACCACCCAGCTAGGGAAAAGAGGACGATAAAGTGAGTGGCATGGGCGGCCAAACCCAGAAAAGAAGGCGCCAAGGAAAATAAGAGATAGAAAGCCCCCGCTGTCGCGCCGCAGGTTAAACCGATTATTCTCTTTCCGATGGCAAATAAGAATCCCGCAGATAAAAAAGTGGTGAAAAGAACCAAAAGGCGGGGGGTCGCCGCGGTGGAACCGAATATAGAAATGGCTAAGGCATACAGCGCATGCGCGCCGGGAAATTTCATTGTTACGGCTGACAAATAGGGGGGAATACCTTGAATCATCATCCAACCGATATAGGCGTATTCTCCCTCATCCCTTTCAAGCGGCATGGCTCGAAGGCGCCATCGAATATAAAAAACGATCAAACCAATCAGGCAGGCTGCCCCGGCAACCCAAAGATTAAATTTCTCTTTATTAGATGAATTCAATGCCATTTTTTTTAACCCAAAAAAACCAACTTCAAGAATTATTCAGTTAAAGAGAATAAGAGTCAAGCGGAGAAGGTCTCAATTGGATATTTCCTGGAACATTCTAAACATAAAGAATGTTTAATTTTTAAGACCATATGAATCATTTTTCCCATATAACCAAAGTAAATTCTTCCCGACGGGGATTGGCTTTATTTGCCGCTTTATTGGGGTTCATGATGGCCTATCCCTTGAATCCCGCGGTCGTTTATTAAAAGAATGGAGAAAAAATCCAGGGTATGGTGGTGGACGCCACCGCGAGAAGCGTGGATTTATTCACCCCTGAAGGGACCAAAACCGTAAATTCTGAATAAATTTTTCGCATCGAGTATTCGGAATCGGAAGCCCCAAGGATAGAATCTCCCGGCTCCCGCATATCGCTCTCCCTTCCCTCCGGAAATGAGAATTTTTGAGAAAGGAGATTTAAATCAAAGTTTGGCTTTTGATATTGGATTTAATTTTCCGCTCAGCCGGTTTAAACTTTTCTCTGGCCCTCTCATGATGAAAGGGGAGCACGCATTATCCAAACCCCCGCCACCGCTGTTCCCCATCAACATACTCGCATTATGCGAGAACCCGCCATTGTGCGAAATATTCGGCAAAACCAGCGGGCAGAAATCGTCCCCGGCCGGTATTATTGGCACAATGTTAGGGGGGTAAGATACTGCCACACTTATCAGAACAACGGTCATTGGTTTGGTTTTTATCACGGCCCCACATTTTATTGGAGCCGTTTTTATGGAGACAGGTGGTGGTGGTTTGATAAAAACTTTAATCAGCGGGTTTTTGGGTCGAATGGCTATTGGTGGTGGCCGAGTTCCAATGGCAATTTATATGTCTATGTTGACAACAACTATTATCCCTATGAGGGGGGATCTGTGACCGTCGTTAAACCGGAAGTTCATCCGCCCCCTGAACCCGCCCTGGCGCCGACAAGCGACCCAACACACAAGAGCCCCGATGGAAGACGGATGGTTCAGATTTACGGAGAAAGAGCGGAAGCCTTCTTATACGACACGACCAAAGAAAATCCCGTTTATATGAAATACCTCGGCCAAGGGGTGGACCGGGTGCGATTTTCAAACAGAAGCGGGAATCAAACCCTAATCCTTCTCGATTTTAAGAACGGAAGTTTTGCTGTTGACTC
>JAKLIS010000369.1 GCA_022709485.1 Elusimicrobiota bacterium
TACCATTTTTTTTCCTTTCGTATCAAGGTTACAACCGGAAAAGATTAATCCCTTGGTCGGAGAATCACCTCCGAATAATGTAATTTCTGTGAAAATAAACCGAGGGATTGATATTTGGATAGCATCCAATAGGGCTTGATAAAAAATTGCAGGGGCAGAAAAAAACTGCCCCTACTGGAAACATATCTCTTTTATTGCATTTTGTCAACATGCTCTAGAAATTTTTTTATTTTTTTTATTTTTTTATCTCCGAATCGAACCACGGACCCCTTAAATAAAGAAAGGCCCTTAACGCGAGGATTCTCCTCGCTTGTTTCGAAAAGGAGTTGAAATCCCAAGCAAATTCCCAAATAGGGTTTCCCCTGTTTAACCCAGCGAACAATAAAACCGTCCAATTTCTTCTTTCGAAGCGTTTTCATGGCGGATCCAAAGGCCCCGACCCCCGGGACAACCAGCAAGTCGGCCGAAGCCAATTTTTTCTGATCATCCGACACAAAAACCTGGGCGTTTTGTAAAGCCAGCGCTTTGGTTACGCTATGGAGATTGCCCATCCCAAAATCGACGACGCCGACAATAACGTCATTTTTCACAAAAGTCCCTTGGTGGATTGGATCCCCTTAAAACGTCGGTCTTTAGAGACAGCCATGGAAAGAGCTTTTCCCACCGCCTTAAACATGGATTCCGCCATGTGGTGGCTGTTACGTCCGCGCAAGAGGCGAATGTGAAGGTTCATGAGGCCGTTGGTTCCCAACGCCCGGAAAAAATCCTCCAAAAGATCCAGATCGAACGTGGGCCATTGGCGATTTAAGCCGGGCGCCTCGTATTCAATATGCGTCCGTCCAGATAGATCAATGGCCACATAAGATAAAGCCTCATCCATTGTTAAAAGAAAAAAGCCGTATCTTTGAATTCCCTTTTTGTTCCCGATGGCCTGTTGAAGGGCCTGCCCAAAAGTGATGCCGATATCTTCCACCAAGTGGTGGGCATCGATATGGGTGTCGCCGGAGGCCTTAATAGTCAAATCGAAAAGGCCGTGCTTGGCCAACAGAACCAGCATGTGATCTAAAAAAGGAAGGGTGGTTGAAATTTTGGACGAACCCCGTCCATCCAAATTCAGCCGCAGATCAATGTTGGTTTCTTTGGTTTTTCGTTTAATGTGGGCGATTCTCTTTTTCATATTTTTTTATACGCGGACTTTTATGGACTTGGCGTGCTGAAGAAGCCCCTCTGCCATGGCCATTTGAAACGCCGCTTTTCCCCCTTTGATGAAAGCCTTCGGTCCGATTTCAATAAGACTCGACCGCTTCATGAAATTGGCGACGGAGAGCCCGGACGAAAAAGTGGCCGAACGGCCGGTGGGCAGCACGTGGCTCGGACCCGCCCAATAATCCCCCATTACCGCCGGCGAATAAGGGCCGATAAAGAGGGCGCCGGCATTTTTAACGCGAGCCAGAAGCGATTGGGGATTTCGGACCATAAGCTCCACATGTTCACCGGCGAATTTATTTAATTTTTCAATCGCTTTCGTCACGCTGGATTCAAAAATTAGTTGGCATTGATATAATTTTTCACGGGGAACCAGCGCCTTCACTTTCTTTAGCAAATCTTTATCCATCGAAATTAAAATGGTGCGGGCCATGGGATCATGTTCGGCCTGGGCCATTAGATCAGCCGCCAAAAAATCGGCGCTGGCCGAAGAATCAGCCAATATCACTAATTCGCTGGGACCCGCCAATAAGTCGATGGCCACTTCGCCAAAAAGTTGGCGTTTGGCTTCAGTGACGAAGGCGTTGCCAGGCCCCACAATTAAATCGACTTTGGGAATGGTTTTGGTCCCGATGGCCAGGGCCGCGACCGCGACGGGTCCGCCGACCTGATAAATTTCATCCACCCCGGCCAAATAAGCGGCGGCCAAAACTTCTTGGTTCAAATTTTTGGGCGGTGTGGCCACTACGACCTTCTCGACACCCGCGATTTTGGCAGGAATGGCGGCCATTAAAACAGTAGATGGATAAGCAAATCGGCCCCCGGGGACATAAACACCCACTG
>JAKLIS010000037.1 GCA_022709485.1 Elusimicrobiota bacterium
CTGGGCGCCAAAGCTGACTTTGAGCAAGCGCTTCAAATTAATCCGGATAGTTATATGGCGAGCCACAATCTCGCGGTGCTTTCTGTTGCGTCTCAGGATAATGAACTATCAGAAAAGTTGTTGACTGAAGCCATTGAGAAAAATCCCAACTATGGAACTCCCTATATTGAACTGGCAGCGCTTACGCCGCCCAAAGACGCCATCGCGTTTCTCCTGGAAGCCAACGCGATCAATCCCTTTAATCCTCGAATTCATGAAATGTTGGCTGAAAATTTCGGAATTATGGGAAAAACAATAGAGAGGGAACGGGAAGAAAAGATTTTTAGGGAGATCGCCCCGTCCCGATAATACGGGGCATTGCCAGAACATGTGTGGGCCTCACGGTGTGGCAGTCTTGAGGTGTTAAGCCAGCAAATGGATTTAAGCCGCTCTCTGACGAATCTGTTGGGCCATGTTCTCCAATTCTTTCTTGAGTTCGAACTTCTCATTCTGGAGCCGTCGCATTTGCTCATCCATGATGGATTGCTGCCGGACAAATTCCTCCGTGATCTGTTCAATCCTGCGATGAATGTCCTGTTTGGCGATTTCCAGTTCTTCGCGGCGCTTGGCGGCATCAGCGGCCAGGGCTTCATAATTGGCCTTTTCTTTTTCTGTCGCCATTTGTTTGGCGTGCATCTCTGCGACGGCCTTTTGTGTTTGGACGGAAAGTTCATGCTCTTTTTGGAGATATTTCCGGGTTAAATCCTCCTCTTTCCTGGAGAAAGACTCTTCCAGCTCAGTCATCTTTTGACTGAAGTTGATTTTCAGTTGCGTTGCTTCCTCAATCATGGATTTCCGAGCTTCGGCCAATTCGGTTTCTCTTTCCGCCAGCTGCTTGCGTGTTTTTTCCGCAATCTCGTTAACTTTGCTTTCAAGCTTAGCCGGCCACTCTTGTTCGACCGATCGGCGGTATTCGTCAAATGACCGTTCTTTTTCGATCATTTTTTGGTTTAACTGTTCCTCTTTGTCTCGGTAGGCCAACCTCATCTGTTCCGCTTCTTCGACGGTTTTGGTTTTCAAGGATTCCAGGGTCTGAACAGAGGCCTCATACTCATTCAACCACCGCTCTTTCTGGTCTTCGAGCTGTTTTGATTTGGCCATGTACGCCTTCTCCAAGCGGTCGATGTCGGTCTTGTATTTAAGCTCGAGGTTGATGAGGGAATTTTGTTTTTCCGCGATAATCCTTTCCCTCTGTGATTCGTCTTCCGAGAGTTTTTTCTGGGACCATTCGTTTTTCTCCCGCCAGATGGCTTCAAGCTGCATGGCCCTTTCTTGAAGAGTTTTTTCGATTTGTTCGTACAGCAATTTTTGCTCATCGATGAGCTTTTGCTGGGCGAGCCGGAGATCCTCTTCTTTCTTTTGAACCTCCGCGACAAGCGCTTTTTTGAGCTCTTGGAAGTTGTTGTCTCGATCGTCCTCTTTTTTCTGGGCTTCCATTTCCAATTCTCCAGCCCGTCGTTTCCAGAGTTCCTCGAGTTCCTGAGCCAATTGTCGGTGGGATTGTTCCGCCTTCATCTCCCAATTCTTTTGTTCGACCGCGAGTCTTGCCCGCAAGTCTTTTTCGAATTTATCCATTTGTTCTGAATCTCTTAACATGGTTTCCTCCCACGCTTTTTTATTTTGTGCTATTTGTTCGTGTAAACTTTTTTCAAGGACAGCGAGCCGCTCTTCTTCCTTTTTCTGCTGCAATAAAAGGGCGTCTTCTTTCGCCTTAAATTTGGCTTTCATGTCGGCTTCCATCTGCTGATAGCGATTCCCGTCTTGAGCCAATTTTTCATTGAATAAACGTTTTTCATTATCCAGGACTTGTTTGCTTAGGTTTTTCGCTGCTTCCCAGTCCGCTCTTTCCTTCGTTAACAGGGTTTCTTTCGCTTTAAAGCCGTCTTCCACTTCTTGGGCGCGGGCCTCGAACATTCGGGCGTGCTGTTTCTTCTCTTCTTCGACGATTTGATTGAGTTCGAGCGTGCGTTTCTGAAGAAGGTCTTCGAGTTCATTGGTCCTGCGTTTAAAGGACTCTTCAAATTGATTTTGGAGTTCTGATTTTTCCTGGGCCAGTTTGTCGCGGAGTTCTTTTTCTGACTCGGCCAATCGCTTTTTCTCGTTTAGGACAAACTGGTTGAAAAACTCCTGCTCTCTTTTGGCTTTCTCGGCGATTTCTTTTTCCATTTGTTCCAAACGGCTTTCCTCGGATTCCCGGTGTAATTTGATGGATTGGCGTTCCGCCTCCGCCTTGCTCCGGAGTTCCGCTTCCAAAGCCTCTAATCTTTGGTGTTCCAGCGCCAATTTGGCTTCGAATATCTTCTTTTCGTTATCAAATTTTTCAATCAATACCCGGTCTTTATTTTCTAAAAGCTCATTCTTTTCTTTTATTTCATCCATAAGGCGGCGTTTCTCACTGGCATGGTTTTCTTCCACCCGTCGCCGCTCGCTTTCCCATTGTTCTTTCTCTAGAGTAAATTGGGCTTCCTTTGCA
The DNA here is from genome assembly GCA_022709485.1 of Elusimicrobiota bacterium. GTDB lineage: Bacteria > Elusimicrobiota > Elusimicrobia > F11 > F11 > JAKLIS01. Next base: position 2,513 of record JAKLIS010000037.1, read on the forward strand.
CCCCTTTCTCTATCCAATTCCTGTGATTTCTGATCCCAGATGAGTTGCCGGCTTGCCATTAATTCCTGGGAATTCCGCTCCAACTGTTCGGACCTCGTTTTATGAGCCGTTTCCAGTTCCATTAGTTTTTGCTGGTAAAGGGTCTCCAATTGAGAGGACATTTGGGCTCTCTCGTCGGCCACTTGCCTGCGGAGGGTCCTCTCAAGTGAATTAAATTTTTCGGTTTGAGTTTTCGCTTCTTCGTTTAGTGCGTTCTGTTTATCAACCAGCGATTTTTCTTCAAGGCCCAGACGCTCTTTTTCCTGGCGGATAAATTGGTTGAATTGATTGCGTTCCTCAGCCATGCGATCGTTTATTTCTTGCTCGATACGGATGCGCCGGTTTTCAAGGCGGACTTTTTCCTCATTGATCCATATTTTCTGGTTCTCGATTTCGAGCCTAGTTTGCGTTTCCTGATTCACCCAATTCTGTTTATCAAGGAGGAGTTTATCCTCCTTTTCTTTAAATGAAGATTCAAGGTTGGAAACCAATTGTTTTTTGTAAATTTCAAAACGTTCCTTTTCTTCAAAGACGGACTTTTCCAACTCGCCATGCCGGCGATTAAATTCTTTTTCAAGCTCTTGCGCCCGCGTCCTTAGAATTTCAGCGTTTCGGACTTCAAGGCGTTTTTCTTCTTTCGAGATTTTTTCTCTAAGGGCGCGTTCTTCCGCTTCTAACTTTTGATATTGAGAGTCGATTTGGGCTTGGCTGGCAAGGCGTTCCTCCTCAGCTTTGCGCTGTATTTCAGCTTCCATTAAATCCAGCCGTTGAGAAACTTCTTCAGCCCTTTGTTGGAGCAGTATTTTCTCGTTTTCAACCTTGACCATAAGGTCTTTTTCCAGCATGTCAAGGCGTTCCTTATCTTCCCTGATTTTCGCTTGCCACAATTTTTGTTCTTCGCCTGCTTTGGCTTGAATATCTTGTTCCATCTCGGCCAGCCGCTTCTGGTCTGATTTCATCTGAGCGTCCCAGATTTCTTTTTCTTGCCGAAGCTTGGACATAAACGCTTCTTTCTCTTTGAGCATGGATTCTCGGTTCTGGGCGAGTTCGATTTCAAAAGTCTTACGTTCTTTTTCCAGTTCTTGTTGGCTGGCGGAACGGAGGGCTTCCCATTCTTGCCTGTCCATTAATAGGGCATATTCTTTCTCGGCGTATTTCCGCTCCAAATCTTTTTTGAACGACTCAAGGCTCCGTTCCCGCTGTTCTTCATTTTGCCGGTAACTGTTTTCCAAGATTTGAATTCGATCGACATATCCGGATTCCAAGTCCTGGCTCCGTTTTTTGAAATCGTTGGAAAGCTGTTCTTCAAATTCACGTTTGTCCGCAGAGGCCTTTTCCTGCACGGATTGCTCAAGTTCCGCAATCCGTTTTTCATCGGTGGCTTTAACAGCCTGTAAATCTTTGCGCTGATCCTCCCAGAACCGCTGTCTTTCTTGATCCAGCCGAGTCAAACGTTCCGTTTCGGCTTTGACGTGGACTTCAAAATTCTCTCGTTGGACCTTGATTTCGTCAAAGAGCTTCTGTTTTTCAAGCGCCCATCCGCTGGATAGGACTTCTTCTTTTGCGGCCAATTCGGTTAAGAGAGCTTTTTCTTTTGCGACCAAATCCTTTTTATCCCGCTCCAAAGCATCGAATTGAGATTGATATTCCTCTCGGAGCTTTTTCTCCAGATTTTGATTCTCTTCAAAAAGCTGGCTCCTCAACGTCTTTTCTAAAGAGGCCAGATGTTCTTTCTCATTATTGAGAAAGATTTCCATCGTCCGTTTTTCTTGCTCCATCCGCTGGAGATTTTGAGCCCGTTCCGCTTCCCACCGTTGGCGGTCGATGGTGAAACGGGTTTCTCTTTCGGAGGCTTCCCTATCCAGCGCTTCTTTCCGAAGCCGAAGCTCCCGGTCTCTTTCCGACTCTTTTTGATGAAATTGAGCTTCCCATTCCGTCTTGAGCCGGTCGAATTCCAATTCTTTTTGATGGAAAGATTCTTTAAAGACTTCCTCTTTTTTCCCGAACTCTTCGGCCAACTGTTTTTGCCTTTCTAAATTTTCCTCGAGGAGCTGATTTGATCTTTCGACCAGCCGTTTTTCAATGTCCTGTTCTTTAAGTCCCAATTCCCGAAGCTTGATGGATATGTCTTTTTGAAAGTCCTCTCTTTCCTTATCTAGTTGGGCCAATAAGCTTTTTCGATCGGATTCAAAACGGAGCTTTTCTTTCTCAAAATCCTGGATCTGACGGGAGTGATTTTCTTCCACGGTCTTCCGCCTGGCTTCAATCTCTGATTCCCACGCCGCATGCTGATCCGCTAGCTGGCGGCGCTCTTTTTCAACATCCCGTATCAAATCTTGTTTTGTTTTCCCGATGTCTTCAAATAGCAACCGCCGCTCTTTTTCGAGTTCTTCTTTTTTGCCTTGATATCGATTCTCAGCGTCTCTCTCAAAATTGGCCTTTTCCTTGTTTATCTGGGCGATGTATTGCTCAATTCTGGATTGGAATTCCCGCTCCTTCTGCATGACCTTTTCCTGGGCCATGGCCAATTTCTCTGAAAATTCCTTTTGAACAAAATCCAACTTCTCGTTGTAAAGTTTTTGGATCTCAGGTTCGAGCCGGACAATCTTTTCTTTGAGGTTGGCGACATCGGAGTCTCGCTGACGGATTTCCTCCGACAGGTCCATCCTTTCTCGGTCGATTCGAATAAGATTTTCTTCGGCCTTTTGTAGGTTTTCTTCCGCAAGCTGGTTCAACCGCTTTAATTGGGATATGTCATGTTCTAAAGACGAAACTTTATCTTGCAGTTGTTTTTTGGCATCCGCTTCTTGAGGGGCAAATTTTTTCCACAATTGATCCATTGTGGCGGTCATCATGCCCTTGTATTCATCCAGTAATTGTTGGGTTTTATTGGTAATATCTTTTTCGTTTAACGAGAGGGTTGATTGATAGGCGAGTTCTTTTGAAAGCTTGGACGCTTCCTCTTCTTTAATAATGAGCCGGTTTGACATCCGTTGTACTTCATCATCCAATTGTCTGATTTTTTCAAGAGACCATCGGAGAGCCAATTTTGCGGTCGCAAGATCGGTGATATCTTCTGTTTGAAAGTTACGCAAGTCGTCCGAGCGCATCTTTTCCTTTATTTGTCTGTAAATTTCCAGCCAAACAAAAGGATAAAGGGAACGTGTTATTATTTCAATAATTATTTCAAACAAATTAACATGATCTTTCCGTCTAAAAACCCATTACATTCACATATAGAAATAGAGTCATTTTTACATCCATGTCATTGTTAACTGAAAAAGAAATCGATTGCCCCGCATGCCGCTTCCCCAATAATGCTGAAATTTGGACGGTTATTACCGTTAAAACCGAGCCCGAATTAAGAGATCTTTTGCTGGGGGGAGAAATCAATCTGGTGAAATGCGCCTCTTGTAAGGAGGTTTTTTACGCCAATGAATTTTTTCTTTACCATGACCAAGATAGAGAGCTAATGGCTTTTGTTTATCCGCCTCAGCAGATGGGCCGGAAAGAAGAACTTTTGAAGGCCGCCAAGCAAGATTTCAGAGAGTCTCAAGTGGGCGTCTCGATTGAAGAAAAACTGGATTATGAGCCTATTGTTTTATTCGGGATGGACGCTCTGGTGGGATTGGCCCAAAATGAGGAAGAAGCGGAAATTCAAGGAGAAATTATCGACCATCTTTCCAAAATCCATGGATTTGAGGTGAGACGGTTGAAAAAATCAAAAGCAAGGGAAATGGGGTTTCCGCCGGTCATTCCCGTTTCTTCAAAAAAATTTCCCACCCTTAAGGAATCAATTTTAGACGGCATCTCCCTGGTCGAAACGTTTAACGACAGACTCCACATTTACCGCGATGTCCAAAAAATCCTCTTGAATAGCGATGAATTGGACATTCCCATCCTGGCGGATAAACATTAAATGAATACCCAAGAGAAGAATTGGTCGGAAGAAAGTTGGGCTGCGCTGCCAACAATAGCCAGAGAAATAACGCAGACTGTGGTTCGCGTCGTGGAAAGAAGAGGAGGAAAGGTCCTTTTGGTGGGAGGCGCCGTCCGCGATTGGCTTTTGGGCCTCCCTATTAAAGACGTTGACTTCATGCTGGAACATCCCGCTGATGAGGTTGTCAATGAGGTGGCGAAATGGGTGGGGGGGAGAATCGTCAAACACGACAAATTTCTCACATTTTCAATTCTCCTTCCTGGGGGAGACCATTTCGACTTTGTCACTTCCCGAAATGAAACATATTCGTCCCCTGGAAAGCTTCCAGATGTCCATCCGGCTCCCTTAGAAGAAGACTCCCGGCGGCGAGACTTTACCGTCAATGCGATTGGAATCTGGCTTTCAACGGAAAAAAAAGGGCAGCTCTTGGACCCTTTCGATGGACAAAAGGACATCCAAAAAAAATGGATTCGAGTCCTTCATTCAATGAGCTTTGTGGATGACCCCACTCGAATTTTCCGGGCGGCTCGGTTTTTGGCCCGACTGAATTTTTCTTTGGAATCTCAAACCCAAAGCTTGCTCAAGGCGGCTTTGGCGCAAAATATGCCGAATTTTCTGAGTCCGGTCCGGCTTCGAAATGAATTGGCCATGATTATGAAGGAAGACGACCCATTAAAAAGCCTGAGAATTCTGGAGGAATGGGGGGGATTGGCTTATTTCCAAAAAGACTGGAAGGTGTTGCCCGCCCATGGTGACAATCCTGTTTTTCGCGCGAGTTCATACTCGGAGGAACGGACCATTGCCCGTTGGGCGGGATGGCTTTCTCCTTGGGGTAAATCCAACGCACAGAAATTCCTGGCGGACTTTGGATTTGAAAAGAATGTCAAAAAACGCGTGATAGAGCAGCTTTGACTGCCTTTTCTCGTCGATAAATGAATTGACAATCAATGGATATGGCTGATACAATTTGCGCACCCAAATGACCTACCAAGTCAAGATTGAAATATTCGAAGGCCCTCTGGATCTTCTCCTTCACCTCATTCAAAAAAATGATTTGGATATTTATGACATTCCCATCTCCAAAATAACCTCCGAATACCTGTCGTATTTAGAGTTTTTGAAAGATCTGAACCTTAATGTGGCGGGGGAGTTTCTAGTCATGGCGGCCACTTTGATGCAAATAAAAGCCCAAACGCTTCTGCCGGTGGATGGGTCGGAGGGAACCGAGGACGGACCCGACCCGCGGGCGGACTTGGTCCAGAAACTCCTCGAATATCAGAAATTCAAAGAAGTCTCCAAGCTTTTGGACGCCAAAATGGAAGCGCAGCGTCATATTCATTATCGAGGCGCTCCGGTTTTTGATCAGGCGGATCAAACCCTAGATGTGAGTCTGTCATCGCTTCTGGACGCTTTCAGCAGCGTTTTGGATACCGCCCGGGCGGACGTTCGCGAAATTTTGGTGGAAGAAATTCCCGTTGAAGTCAAGATTCGGGAGGTCATGAATATCTTGGAAGGGAAGGAGTTTCTTTTATTTAGCGAATTGTTCCCCAAAGGGGGATCTAAAAGAATTTTGGTCATCACATTTCTCGCGGTGCTCGAACTTATTCGGTTGAAGCAAATTCGAGTGACGCAAACCAGCATGATGGGAGAAATACATATTCAACGGGTGTCAGAACCCCAACCGGTTTTGGTCCCGGCGATGGAATGAGAGGAAAATAATGGAAAAAGAACAGGCGGTAAAAGTTTTAGAAGCGCTTCTCTATATGACAGATCATCCGCTTTCTTATAAGGAAATCGGTGAAATTCTGGAAGGTGCGGATGTTCCTGAGGCGGAAGTGAAATCGATTGTCAAATTATTGCAACAAAAATGGGATGCGCCGGACTCTCCGCTTCAATTGGTGGAGGTGGCCGGAGGAATCCAAATGGCCACAAAACCCGAAATGGCTCCTTGGGTGCGGAAAATGTACAAGGAACGCTTAACCGTCCGCCTATCCCCTTCCGCGCTTGAAACGCTTTCGATCGTAGCTTATAAACAACCGATTGCCCGGTCAGAAATCGAGCAGATTCGGGGGGTTGAGGTGACCGGCGTTATTGAAACGCTTTTGGAACGCCGGCTTATCAAAGTGGTGGGCCGGAAAGAGACTATTGGCCGGCCGCTTTTATATGGGACCACACAGGACTTTCTTCGCCAATTCGGTTTGAATCATTTGACCGATCTTCCGGACTTAGAAAGCATGGTGCCTCAGAAAGAAACCCAACTCCTTATCAATGTCAATAAAGCTGAAAACGAACCCATGGGTTTTGAACTGCCCGCCGAAACACCGGATCCCGGGGTCGAAACCCCTGCTATCCCGGAAAGTAACGTTGAAGAACCCGTCTTGGCCGGCGTTCCGTGCGGCCCGATCCCTGAGGAACCTCATTCCATGGAAGAAACACCCACCGAGACGCCCCCTCAACCT
>JAKLIS010000370.1 GCA_022709485.1 Elusimicrobiota bacterium
GGATTTTTTAAAACGGCGAGTTCCATAAAGGCGCCTTCATAATTTTTCGCGGCAAGGGCTCCTTCTACTTTCGGGGTGGCTTCTTTGAGGGCTTCAATGAGGTTGGCTTCCACGGGCTCCGGATTTTCAAAATTAAGGCCATTCATGACGGCAGGGAAGAGGTTTTTTTCTTTCGCCTGTTTTAAAATATTGGCCGCTCTTTTGATGGCGACGGAAAGTGCGTCAAATTCGGGCCGGTTTCGAACATTTTTTAAATCTTTAATTTTTTGAAGGATCACGGCCAAAGTATCATTTCCGTTCGAAAGCACCGCTTCGATCTCGTCATTTCTATATCCCTGATTGGCGATCCAGGCGGAGATCCGCTGATTAAAAAACAATGACAGACTTTTTTTGAGGTTTTGATCTTTGGAAAATTTCTCTGGAAGATTTTGGAGAGGCCAATCTATAAGTTCGGTCAAGGTGACCGGCCATTGGCGTTCGATTAGAATCCGAATGACCCCGATAGCCGACCGTCTTAATCCGAACGGATCTTGAGATCCGGAGGGAATGAGTCCCGCGGCAAAGTTGGTCGCCAAGGTATCGAGCTTGTCCGCAACAGCCAAGATAGATCCTTCAATTTGGGCGGGAAGCATTCCCTCGGCAGACAACGGCCAATAATGTTGTTCAATGGCGGTCCCCACGGTTTCTTCTCCGTTTAAATGACAATAAATCCGGCCCGCCACGCCTTGAAGCTCGGGAAGTTCTCCCACAATTTGGGTCAAGAGGTCCGCTTTGCAGAGATTTGCCGCCCGCGTAACATTTTTGGTTTGATCCTCGTTTAACTGAAAATGCTCGGCCAATTTTTCGGCCAGCTTCTTAACCCGCTCCGTTTTGTCCAAAAGGGTTCCCATGTTTTCAATAAAACTCATTCCGGATAAACGCGGCACCAGGTTTTCAAGCGGCATTTTGGCGTCGTGGTCCACGAAGAAATGGGCGTCGGCTAGGCGCGCGCGCGTTACCCGCTCATAACCGTCTTTGACGCCTTCCTGGTGTTCGGATGGGCCGTTTCTAAACCCGATAAAGTACTGGGTGAGTTTTCCCTCTGCGCTTTCGATAGGGAAAAATTTTTGATGTTTTCGAAGGACGCTGATGAGGATTTCCTTGGGAAGAGTTAGAAAGGCTTCATCAAATTGTCCGCGGATGCCGACCGGGTATTCAGTGATATTAACCACTTCCTCCAAGTGTTCATCGGTGATGACGGCCTTAAACCCGCTTTTTATTTTTTTGGGAATAGAGTCAAGCTGATTCAGGATTTTTTCCCGCCTGTCAATGGAGCTCGAAAGGATACACCGGCTTCGAAGAAGATTTTCATAAGAATCGGAGCTGGAAAGGGGAATTTTCTGAGCCCCCAGAGCCAAAAGCCCATACGTATTTTTATCCGCCAAGATCCCGGCATACTTAAAACGAATGACTTTGGTGTGGAACAAAGCTGCAAACCACCGAATGGGCCGGGCAAACCGAACCCCCGAAGACTCCCAAGTCATGGTTTTCGGAAACGTGAGTCGAGAGATGATAGAGGGGAAAATAGATTTTAGAACCCCATCGGTGGATTGTCCGCGAATATGATGAACGGCCACATACCGCTCTCCCTTGGCGGTATTTTGGAGCTGAAGAGCGTTCACGTTAACTTTTTGGGCTTTGGCAAAGCCCAGGGCGGCGTCGGTCCAGTTTCCCTGATCATTTTTGGCCGCTTTGGGAGGCGGACCTATGACCGTATCCTCCCGGTCTTTGGCTTTGAGGGGAAGGCCTTTGATGATGATGGCCAAGCGCCTCGGCGATCCCAACGGCTGAACGCTTGAAAATTCCAACCCGTTGGCTCCCAGTTCTTTTTCAGCCAATGCTTTTAATTGGTCTAAAGCCGGATTGATAAACCGCGCAGGGAGTTCTTCCACGCCGATTTCAAGCAAGGCGGATTTGGGTTTTTCCGACTTCATGAGTTTTGCGGCGCCTTTTCTGGATAATTTTTATTCAAATAAGTTTTGGCCACGTTTTTGGCGAGATTTCGT
>JAKLIS010000371.1 GCA_022709485.1 Elusimicrobiota bacterium
CTCCCCACCATCGAAGCACAGCACAATATTCTTTTGGAAAAAGGCCCCCGACGGGTGTCCCCCTTTTTAATTCCAATGCTTATCACCAATATCGCCCCAGGTGAAATTGCCCTGGATCTCGGTTGGATGGGCCCCAATTATTCCGTTTCATCGGCGTGCGCCACCGCCAATCATGCTATTGGCGCGGCGCTCCGGCATTTGCGCTACGGAGACGCCGACATTATTTTGGCCGGAGGCACTGAAGGCGCCATCACGCAACTCGGAGTGGCGGGATTTTGCCAAGCCCAAGCCTTGGTCACCGATCATAACGATAATCCAGAAAAAGCAAGTCGGCCATTTGACGCTAATCGCTCTGGCTTTCTCATGGGTGAAGGAGCGGGGTTGGTGATCCTAGAAACGGAAGAACACGCGAAAAGGCGAGGGGCAAAAATCTATGCAGAGTTGGCGGGTTTTGGCGCCACAGATGACGCTTATCACATTACCGCGCCCAATCCCGATTGCAAGGCCGCCGTACGGGCCATTCAGATCGCGATGGCGGATGGAGGGATAAAACCAGAAGAAGTGGATTACATCAATGCTCATGGAACATCCACCGCGTTGAATGATAAAACCGAAACCAAAGCGATTAAGATGGTTTTTGGTGAACGCGCCTGGAATATCCCCATTTCTTCCACCAAATCTATGACCGGGCATTTGTTGGGCGCCGCCGGTGGAGTGGAACTCATCGCCACGCTTTTAAACATGGAAAACAAAATGATTCATCCCACCATTAATTACGAGACGCCCGATCCCGAGTGCGATCTCGACTATGTTCCCAACAAGGCGCGGGCAAAAGAAGTGGGGGTCGCGTTGTCGAACTCCTTGGGCTTTGGAGGTCATAATGCCGTTATCATCGTCAAAAAGTACCCCGGCGTTTGATTCCGCTCCCTTTGAGAGCAAATTCAAATTAAAATTTAAAAACAAACAGCTATTGTTGGAAGCTTTGACGCATAAATCCTACGCCATTGAAAAGGGGGAAAGCTTAAACAACGAACGTCTTGAATTTTTAGGAGACAGCATTATCTCCGCGGTGGTGGCGCAATTTCTTTTCAAAAAGTTTCCCAATGTCAACGAAGGACGGCTCTCTAAATTAAAGTCCCAAATTGTTTCTAGAACGAATTTGAGCGAATGGGCCCTTGAATTAAAATTTGGTGACTTTATTCTTTTAAGCCAGGGAGAGGAAGCCACCGGAGGCCGCAAACGAGAAAGCCTTCTGGGGAACATGTATGAAGCTCTTATCGGAGCTCTTTATTTGGATCAAGGCTTTGAGAAAGCCAAAGATTTTATTATGCGCCAATTAAGCAAGAAAAAGAGAATCATCGAATCGGATTTTAAAAGCCGGCTACAGGAAATAATTCAAAAGAAATACAAGACTCCTCCTAATTATTTCGTCACAAAAGAAGAGGGTCCGGACCACGCCAAATTATTCACCCTGGAAGTCCGGGTCAACAAGAAAACCTTGGGTCTCGGCGTGGGACGCTCGAAAAAAGAGGCCGAGCAAATGGCCGCAAAAGAAGCTTTAAAGAAAATTAAGTCAGGAGAAGTATAAAGCCGTCTTATATATGGAAATTCATCATTTAGGCGAAAGAAGATGTTAGCCTGGCCGAATGAATCTAAATAGGAGAACTAAAAAATGGATTACGGATTGACAGACGAACAACAATCAATTATTGAAATTGCGCGGGAAATTGGCTTAAAACACATCAAGCCAGTTCGCATGGAATATGACGAAAAGGAAAAGTTTCCATGGCCGGTGGTAGAGGAAATTCGAAAGGCGGACCTATTCGGCGTTTATTTTCATCCAAACTATGGCGGATTAGGAGGGGGGGGGTTTGAACTCGTTTTAGCCGTTGAAGAGCTATCCCGTCATTGCGGCGGAATTGCGTTGGCTTTAGCGGCAACCGCTTTAGGAGCATTCCCCATCATTCTTTATGGGAACCCCGTTCAAAAAAAGAAATGGCTCACAGATATTGCTTCTGGCAAAAAACTGGCGGC
>JAKLIS010000372.1 GCA_022709485.1 Elusimicrobiota bacterium
GAACGCGAAAAAGTCCTATGGCGGCACGTCGCCGGCCAGCGTCAAACACCAAATTAAAATTCTCAATCGCCTCACGAAGTAAGGGGGCCTCTGCCTTGAAAAAGGATTTATTTACCCTGCCCATTTTGGGTCTTCTCTGTTGGGGGACCCTCCACGCCGATTCTCGCGTAACCATGACCCTTTCCCAAAGTTTGGAACGATCCCTGACCAACAATCCCCGGCTCCTGGAAGCCAAACAAGAGATGGGCATCGCGCGAACGCATGTTTCTCAGGCCAAATCTCTTTTCTTTCCAAGGATGGATTTGAATTTTAATTACGTCCGATATAAGAATGAAACTTTGGGAATCACAAGCCCCGATCTGGGATACGCTGTTTTAGAAACAACCCCGGGTCTCACTGAAAGCGCCAGTTTTGAATCCGAAAACCTTTATCTGGGCCGTCTGGGGTTCAAACAGACCTTGTATGCCGGAGGGCGAATCAACTCCACTTTGCAGCTTTCAAAGGCCAATTGGGAAAGGTCCAAAATAAATTATGAATCGTTGGTCAGAAGCGTTGAATTCCAGGTCAAAAAAGGATTTTACTCGCTTTTGTCTTCCGCTCAGAAAAAAGAGCTGGTCAACAAGGCCCAAAAGGATTTAGACGCATTGGGGTCAAAAATCCAAGATTCCCATGGAAGGATGCTCCTCATCCGCGCCCGGGCGGAGCTAAGAGAAACGCTGGCGCAAATTCAAAACGAAGAAAAAGGACACAGATTTGAATATCTTCAAGCGGTGGGTCTGGAGCTCTTTTCAGAGATTGATGTTAAAGGAAATTTGGATATTGCCGATTCCCATTTGGATTTACAACAGGCGCTGGCGTGGGCGAAGCAGAATCGAAACGAGCTGAAAGCCACTCAATTGGCCGAAGAAGCCGATCGCTTGAGCGTCAATCTCGCCATGTCGGAAAGATATCCCGTTTTTCAATTGGGCGGGGCCTACGAACGGCGAGATCAAGATATGTCTTTATCCAAAAACAATTGGAATGCCGTTTTGAGCATGAGCCTTCCCATTTTTGACGGATTCTCCAGTCTCGCTCGGATTAAACAAAGCCGGTTTAAGGCTAAACAGGGACAATACCAGCGAGTCCAGCTGGAAGACCAGGTCGAAAAGGAAGTGCGCGCCGCCTTCGACGAAATGACCTTTTGGAAGGAGGAGATGGATAAACGCCTTGAGGAAAACCAATCGTTAAAAGAATTGTCAGGGCGTTCTTTGGCGGGCCGGCCCGTTTCAGACCGGGTGGATGCCATCAAATGGAATTTGGAGTCCTCCTTAAAGGTGGCGGACGCCCAATTGAATTTGGCCCTGGCCAAAGGCCGCTTGGAGCTTTCTTTGGGCCGAACCCTTCCACAATGAACAAATTTCTTTGGTTCATTGTTTTTGGAGCCTTTTTCGTTTCTCCCAGTTATTCGGACGATCTGGCCCATTCCAACCTTATTATTCCGACAGCTCTGTCACCGGACCGCATGAAAATAGAAATCTTGTGGGAATCGGTGCGGAATCTGCCTGTCCCTGAACGGCCTAAAATCGTTGTTGTTTTGGGGGGCGGCGGAGCCCGGGGCCTCGCCCACATTGGCGTTCTTCGTGTCCTGGAAGAAGAGCGTATCCCCATCGACGAAATCATCGGGGTTTCCGTGGGAGCGCTTATCGGAGGCCTTAAAGCGGCGGGGACACCAATGGATGATATTGAAAAAATGGCGTCTGAAGTGGGATGGGACAAGCTGACGGATTTATCCAAATTTAGGATGGTCAATTTTATCTTGCGCGAAGACCTTTTATCGACTGAACGAATGGAGACTTACTTAAAAAACCATATTGGAAATAAATTTTTTAACGAATTAAAAATTCCGTTTACCTGCCTCGCCACGGATTTGCGGACTGCGGAAAAGATTGTTTTTAAGGAAGGGCCGGTGGTGGTGGCCGCGCGGGCCAGCGCCACCATTCCTGGTTTGTTTAAGCCCGTGGAGTACCGGCAGAGGTATTTGGT
>JAKLIS010000373.1 GCA_022709485.1 Elusimicrobiota bacterium
CCGCCGTAGGACTTTTTCGCGTTCACCACCCGCTCCGGCGTCAGAATAAGGAGCGCGTCTTCGTCGAATTTCGGGTGAAATTTTTTGAGTTGGCCCAGGGAAAGATCTTTCAACTTAATCCCCCTCTCTTGACAATAGAGAACCATTTGGCGGACCACCCCATGCCCGGCTCGAAAGGGAACGCCTTTCTCCGCCAAAAAATCGGCCAGTTCTGTGGCCTCTAGGAAACCGGACTCACATGCCACCCGCATCCGGATGGGGTCCACTTCCATTGATTCAATCATGGGGGCCATGACGGACAGGCATCCCATGACCGTGTCGACAGCATCGAAAAGAGGGGGCTTGTCTTCCTGAAGATCACGGTTGTAGGCCAGAGGAATGCCTTTGAGAACCGTCAAAAGGGAGATGAGCGCTCCATAGGCGCGGCCCGTTTCACCCCGGATAATTTCAGCCACATCGGGATTCCTTTTTTGCGGCATGATAGAAGAGCCGGAGGTGAATTCTTCAGACAAATAGACAAAAGAAAATTCCACCGAAGACCAAATGACCAATTCTTCCGCCATCCGGGATAAGTTGGCCATGAGGATGGCGCAGGCCGCCAAAAATTCCGCCACAACGTCTCGACTGGCCGTGGCATCGATTGAATTTTCGCTCACCCGGGAAAAATTGAGGAACCGGGCCACCATTTTGCGATCGATCCGGAAAGAGGTCCCGGCCAGCGCCGCAGACCCCAGGGGCAAAGAGTCGGCCCGGTCGAACGCGTTTCGCATTCGGCCTTTGTCTCTCTCCAACATCCAGGCATACGCCAAAATGTGATGAGAAAACAAAATAGGTTGGGCGTGCTGAAGATGGGTAAATCCCGGCATGATGACATCTTGGTTTTTCTGAGCCACCGTCAAAATGGCTTTCTGGACCCGCGTGATTTCCTGAACGACCATTTGAATGTGATCTCGCAGATAAAGAAATATATCCGTGGCCACTTGGTCGTTTCGGCTCCTTCCGGTGTGAAGCCTTTTTCCCGAATCTCCGACGCGGCGGATCAACTCCCGCTCTAAAGCAAAATGGATATCTTCATCCTCCGGCAAGTGCCACCCTTTTTCCAGGTCGTTTAAAATGGAATTGAGCCCTTTAATGATCCTTTTGGCGTCTTTAGCAGGAATGATTTTCTGCTTGCTCAACATGGCCGCGTGGGCGACCGATCCCAAAATGTCATACGGCGCCAGTCGATTGTCGAATGAAAATGAACCGATAAATTCCTGGGGTGATTTTTTCATCGTTTTTTCCTCAAAAGGGCCTCCATTTTCATGGGGAGGCCGAAAAGGTGAATAAAGCCGGTGGCGTCGGACTGGTTGTAGAGAGCGTCTTTCTCAAAGGTGACCCAACTCTGTGAGTAGAGGGATTTGTCGGACTGGCGGGAAACGACGATGACGTTTCCCTTAAAAAGCCGAAGTTTAACCGTCCCCGTCACGTATTTCTGGGTGGCCTCCACAAAAGCTTGAAGAGAAGTCCGAAGGCCGGTAAACCATTGGCCGTAATAAATCATCTGACCGAGCCGCGCCGCCACCATTTCTTTGTGATGAACTGTCTCGCGATCCAACACCAACGATTCCAATTCTTTATGGGCCGCGTAAAGCAGGGTGGCGCCCGGACATTCATAGATCCCGCGGGATTTTAAACCCACAAGCCTGTTTTCAACCAAATCCACTCGTCCAATGGAATGTTTTCCGCCCAGCTCGTTCAATTTCAACACCATTTGAACCGGGGACAGCCGGCGGCCATTCAAGGCCACAGGAATGCCTTTTTCAAACCGAAGGGAGATATCCAAAGCCTTCGACGGGGCTTTTTGAGGAGACGTGGTCCAAGTGTACACGTCTTCGGGCACTTCTTTTCCAAGCTCTTCTAAAATTCCGCCTTCATGTGAAATATGCCAAAGGTTTTCATCGCTGGAATAGGGTTTTTTCTTGGTCACGGGAATGGGTATGCCGCGCGCCGCGGCGTACTGAATAAGGTCTTCACGCACT
>JAKLIS010000374.1 GCA_022709485.1 Elusimicrobiota bacterium
GTCTCCGGCGGTCGGATTCTTGAATTTGGCTTGGGAGGGTCGGTGAAAGGAGAAATTGAATTTGCCTCCCGGCCTGGAGCGGGGGGAAATACATGGGACGACAAGATTCAAATTACAGAGCGGACGGGAGAGAATGCGCAAGTCAATGTTTTGAGAATTTTTGCCGGGGGTTTGAATGGAAAGCCGGAGAGCAAGTTGGAGTGGACCACTTCCCTTAAAATAGAAAAAGGCAAGGAATCCCTCGAACACGGCGTGCGGCTCACCGGCGATAATGGCGTCACGCGGGTGGAGGGGCTCGTCAATCCCGACGATCATTCGGTGAGTTTCAAAAAGTCCAATATTCAAGACGTCGTTTTGGGCGGCATCAATTACGGCGTCAATGGCACGGGAACTTTGATGGTGGATATCGGCAGGTTGAGTTCCGATTTGAAGAATAAAGAATTGCAGGTGGTTGACTTTACTCAGGCTGGAATTATTCATCAGGGAAAATTTGAAGACAAAAAAGAAGCCGATGGGAAACTCACGGTTGAAATGGTTTTCATAAATCCCAATGTGGAATTCAAGAGCCTCTCGGGAACCAAGGCCAAGATTGAGCAAACCGGAATTCGGTATGAATCGCCCGACGGCAAAATGGGAAGAACCAGTTCCACATCCCTCCTCAATGTTGTTGATGACGCCGACCAAAGCCACAAGGTCACTCGAAACCAAGAGGGCTACAAATCGGAAGATGGATCCGATATGTCATTTCAATTTGACGGACAAAAGGTCACTCAGGCGGAAGATGGATCCTTTAGAACACAGCTGGATGCGGGTTTCGTTGGCAAAAAAGATGACAAAGGAAATCCTATTTTGGTGGGGGTTTTTAGGAATAGAGAATTTTCCGTCGGAGAGGTGGTGTATCTGGAAGGGGCCACCCGGGCCCAGACGGAGGGAAAAGACCTTCGATTGGATTTTTCCGGCTCAGCTGAGGGGGATAAAAAAGAACTGGGGTTAAAGTTGGGGGTGGATAAAGAGGGCCGCAGCATTGTTGTTTTAACCTCCGACATTCACAGACAATATTCAGACAAAACTCGTCAAGGGACCGAAGTCAAACAGGATTTCTGGTTGGTGGCAGGGGCGCAGTTTGCCCAGAAGGGTGGCGATCTAAAGCTCATCAAAGGGTCATCCATTGAAGTCAGAGAAGGGGGTCAAGCCTGGGGCGGCACCACCGATGAAGACGACGTTGTGGACAAAGTCCATCAGGTGAAAGAAGAAAGGCAATCCCAAATGGCTCAGGAGTTTTCATTGGTGGGACCCGAGGCCAATCAAGTCATTTACCATTCCGTTGATGGCGAGATGGTGGTGACAAAAGGGCAACTTCTTCTTCAAGTGGATGAAAAAGGAAACGCCAAGGTCGGTTTTCGGGAGGGGACCCTATTCAATAATTCCGATATGCAGGCCTTTAAGCTGGATAATGGCCATTGGCCCTTTTCCGGCGGACAGATTGTGGCGGACAAAGAAAAGGTGGGCTTAAAATGGCGGGTTCTCTCTGGAGGCCAACTTCAAGCGGCCTATGTGTCTTTGAAATCGGTGGAGGGAAATTCAAAGGGCGACATTCGAAAAGTGGGGGTGGAAGCGCTCACCAGCTTGACGGGCGCCTCACTGAGAAACAAAGACGTTCAGGCTGACAAAAAAGATGGGAGCCAGGGGTCCGCCTCCGTGATGGTTTTCGATTCCAACCACAAAAGTGTCGGCCATATGGAATTTTCCGCCAAAAGGGTTCAAACGGCCTCCACCGAAGCCGACCCGACAACAGGAATGGTGGCCGCCAAATACACCGACACGGATAATTGGAAGGCCAAGGAAGGGGAGTTTTATCTCAACGCGCCTGACTTCGAAGACGTCTCTCACGATGTCTTGGATAAAGCCACCGGGAAAAAATTCACTGTCATTACACATATCAGAAAAGAGGAAGGTTTTAAGCTGGTAGGGAAAAGGGTGGAGGAAATTCCCCGCTCGTCTGAAAAAAAAGAGATG
>JAKLIS010000375.1 GCA_022709485.1 Elusimicrobiota bacterium
CCTCCAATTTTTCCTGGGCCCCCAGAGCGAGAGACACTTCCGATCCCGTGGCAATTAAAATCAAGTCAGGATGGCCTGATTTTGCGTCCGAAAGCACATACGCCCCTTTGTCAACGGAGCCCACAGAAGGATATTTCCCCTTCTGAAGCACCGGCAAATTCTGCCGGGTTAAGATAAGCGCGACAGGCCCGCCTCTATGCTCCAACGCCCATTTCCAGGCCATGGCCGTCTCATTGGCGTCTGCCGGTCGAATGACCGTCATATTGGGTGTCGCCCGGAGATGCAAAACTTGTTCAATCGGCTGATGCGTGGGACCGTCCTCCCCCAGCCCAATCGAGTCATGCGTAAAAATATAGATGACCTTCTTTTGATTTAAGGCGGCGATGCGCATGGCCGGCTTCATGTAATCGGAGAAAATAAGAAACGTCCCTCCGTAGGGAATCAGCATGTCGGAGAGAGCCATGCCGTTTAACGCGGCGCCCATGGCGTGTTCACGAACCCCGAAATGAAAATTCCGACCGGGTTCGTTTTTCGAGAAGACAGGAGCGCCCTTAATCATCGTGTTATTGGACGGAGCCAAATCTGCCGATCCTCCCAATAATTCCGGCAAGATTCCAGCTAGCGCATTGATGACTTTTCCTGAAGCCGCCCGGGTGGCCAGTTTCTCTTCTTTTGAAAAATCCGGCAGTTTCCCTTCCCATCCTTGGGGGAGCTCCCCTTTTTCAAGCCGCCTCCATAGGGCCAACCCTTCTGAGTTGGACGCACCCCATTTCTCAATTTTTACCTTCCATTCTTTTTCTAATTGCGCGCCTTTGGCCACCGCCTCTTTCATGTGAGTGGAAACGTCCTCAGGCACAAAAAATTCCGGCGAAAGCGGCCATCCTAAATTTTCCTTGGAGGCTTTGGCTTCGTCTGGACCCAAGGGAGAGCCGTGCGCCTGCGCCGAATCAACTTTATGAGGGCTTCCAAATCCGATGTGGGTTCTCACAACAATAAGATGCGGCTTGGATGAGTCCTGTTGGGCCTTTTCTAGCGCCTTGGCGACGCTTTCCAAATTATTTCCGTCATCTACGCGCTGTACGTCCCAATGATACGCTTTGAAGCGGGCGGCCACGTCTTCAGTAAAGGCCAGGTCAGTGGAACCATCGATGGAAATCCGGTTGTCGTCATAAAGAAAAATCATTTTTCCCAGACCCAAATGACCGGCCAAAGAGGCGGCCTCGGAACTCACGCCCTCCATCAAATCCCCGTCAGAAGCGATGCCGTAAATCTTATAGTCTAAAAGGGCCTCTTTGCCGTTTGGAAAAAGACTATTCAAATATTTTTGAGCGATGGCCATGCCCACAGAAGTGGCGATGCCTTGACCCAGGGGCCCCGTGGTGGTTTCAACGCCGGGGGTCAAAAAGGACTCCGGGTGTCCGGGTGTTTTGCTTTCCCATTGACGAAAATTTTTCAGATCTTCGATCGACACGTCATATCCCGTGAGATGGAGAAGCGAATAAAGAAGCATGGAGCCATGGCCGGCGGATAACACAAACCGGTCCCGGTTGGCCCATTTGGGATTTCGAGGATTGTGTTTTAAAAATTGAGTCCAAAGGACATAGGCGGCGGCCGCCATTCCCATCGGCATTCCCGGATGCCCCGATTTGGCTTTTTCGATGGCATCGACGGACAAAAATCGAATGGTGTTAATGGAAAGTCCAGCGATGTTGGTTTTGCTTGTGACGGTCATTTTTTAAGCTCCTTAAATTTTTGATGTCGAAATTTTAATGCCCTTCGGGCCCTCACCCCGTCCCTCTCCCAGAGGGAGAGGGAGCGCGCTTTCTTTCAGGGGCCCTCACCCCGTCCCTCTCCCAGAGGGAGAGGGAGCGCGCTTTCTTTCAGGGCCCTCACCCCAACCCTCTCCCAAAGGGAGAGGGAGTGCGCTTTCTTTCAGGGCCCTCACCCCGTCCCTCTCCCAGAGGGAGAGGGAGCGCGCTTTCTTTCAGGGCCCTCACCCCGGCCCTCTCC
>JAKLIS010000376.1 GCA_022709485.1 Elusimicrobiota bacterium
TGAGAGGAGGAAATTCCGATGGCTTCTTTATGGGATGTTGTTCCAGCGCCAATAACCCCGGCATTGAATCAGAATGTTAAATGCGAGGGGTGTGTTGTAGGCGCGGGCATCGCCGGCTTCACCACGGCCTATCTTTTGCTGCGAGAAAAAAAATCAGTGGTGGTTTTGGAAGCGAGAGAATTGGGAAGGGCTCAAACGGGGTTGACAAGCGCACATCTGTCCAACGCTTTGGACGATCGGTATTACATCCTTGAAAAATTTCACGGAGGCTCGGGAATAAAACTTGCGGCCCATAGCCACAGCGCTGCCATCGACAAAATTGAGCCAATTGCCCGGAATGAAAAAATCGCCAGTGAATTTAAAAGGGTCAGCGGGTATCTCTTCTCCCATGGGAGAGCGGCCCAAATGGAATTGGCAAAAGAAAGGGAGGCGGCCTACCGCTCTTTCATCATAGGAATGAAAATAAAAAAAGAATTGGCGCATCAATCTCTCCATTGGGATACAGACGAACCCTATCATTACATTCGGTTGCATGACATCAAGGATGATCCCAAGAACGAAATTCTCATAATCGGAGGAGAGGATCATTAAACCGGTCAGATGAAACACCATGAAAACAGGTTTGAACGTTTGGAAATATGGGCCGGCAACGGTTCCTTAAAGCAGAAGAAGTGGAATATAAGTGATCGGGCCAAATCATTGAACCGGAAGACAACCTTCCCTTCATCGGAAGGAACCCTCTCGACCAAGATAATGTCTCTATTGTCATTGGAGATTCCGGCAATGGCCTGACCTACGGGACGATCGGCGGGGACGGTTTCTTAAAATCTGAAGGTTTTTATCAATGAAAAACTCCAAGGAATCTTCCGAAAAAAAGGGATGCCGTTGTCGGCTTGGGATATATCGCCCAAATGGCGGTGCTTCCCGCTTTTAAAAACGCGAGAAAAAATTCCGTTTAATCTTCCGTCATTCCCGAATGTCTCTATCGGGAATCCAGCTAAATGATCGTCATTCCCGAATATCTCTATCGGGAATCCAGTCTTAGGGGAAAGTTTACTACCTGGATTCCCGCTTTCGCGGGAATGACGGGCCTTGGGATTTAAGGCTTCCGAACTCGGAAGGCGAATTGCAGGTATTGAATATCGGATTGGGTCCCGAGGCTCAAGGCGATGAGAGCCCATAAAAAAACTTTGAGAAAAATGTTTTGGGTGGAATTGATGCCTTTGAATTTCTCAATGGAAAATCCGTGATCCTTAAGCGTTCGGCGAAGGCTTTTTTCTGTAAACCATCTCAGATGGGTTTTGTCCAAAACGCCCGCTTCTTCATAGCGCCAATCCTTGAGAATCATTAACTTGAATAAATTTCGAATATGGCGAAGGTTAGGAATAGATCCCACCAGAAACGCGCCCGATTTCATTTTTGTTTTGATTGACTCAAGGAAGGCATCATGATCGTCCATATGTTCGATGACGTCGTTGCATATCACCAGATCAAAATAGTTGTCGGGGATATCTTGGGATACTTTGCTGTATTTTCCGACGAGGACTTTTTCCATTTTTTGAGACGCCTGCCGGGCCGCGTGGGGGAAAACCTCACATCCCCATTTTTCAGAGTTTGAGGTTAAGTTTTGGGAGAACAATCCTTCCGCGCATCCAATTTCAAGGACGCGGGAATAATTTTGGGGAAGAAAAGGGGCCACCTCGCTCCGGTTCCCCTGATAATAATTTGGCGGTTCAGTTTTCATAGGCTCGCATCTTCTCAAATCGACGGCCCCGGCCGCCAGCTTTTCGCATCAAAAATAATAAATTAGGAAACTGCGAGCGGAACCATTTTGCGGTATAATTCGGATACCGGTATCCGGTATTGAGGGAGGCTTTGGTGATATTCTCAAAAACCAGTGAATACGCTCTTGGCGCGCTAGGGGTTGTGGCGAAAAACAGAAAAAGACGCCCTATACGTGCCATTGATGTGTCGAAGAAAACCGGCGTCCCCGCCGCTTATGTCG
>JAKLIS010000377.1 GCA_022709485.1 Elusimicrobiota bacterium
ACGCCTTTGATTCCAAAAGAGAGATCCAATTCACTCTTGGCTTCAAAGACCTGTCTTTGTTGATCGGAGAAGCGAATAAATCAAACGTTGGCAGATGTCGGGTGTGAGTTTCTCAAACGGCATGGGAGAAATATGGCCGTCTATCCGCAAAATGGGGGCGGAGCCTGTTGTCAGATGCAAATCAGAGGCTCTCTTCTGCACCATCATTAATAAAAGGTCGCTCATGTTCAGCATTATTGGGCTCCCTCGTCGCCGGTTGTGACTCGGATAACTTCTTCAATGGTTGTTAGACCGGCAAAAAGTTTTTTGACCCCCACCTCTCTTAGCGATTCTAAACCGCACCGGGCCGCGGCCATTCGGATTTCATAGGGTGGGGCGTTTCTCACCACGAGTTGTTTAATTTCTTCGTTCAGCTCCAAAACTTCGTAGATTCCCAATCGCCCTTTATATCCTTTCCCATGGCAGGCTTCGCATCCCCGTCCTTTAAAAAGCCGAAGTTTGGGCGCTGAAAATTGAATTGTAATCCCCAGCCCCATCAATTGATCCGGGGTAATTTCGTATGGAGTTTTGCACTGGGAGCATATTTTTCGAAGGAGTCTTTGGGCGACCACCATTCTCAATGTCGCCGCGACCAGAACGGGTTCCACACCCATGTTGAGAAGCCGGATGACGGTGCTGGGCGCGTCATTGGTATGAAGAGTTGCCAAAACCATATGGCCCGTGAGAGCCGCGTTCCCCGCGATTTCCGCCGTCTCTTTGTCTCTGATTTCGCCGACCAGAATGACATCCGGGTCTTGTCTTAAAAAGGCCCGCAGACCATTGGCAAAGGTGAGTCCAATGTCCGGCTTGGCTTGCACTTGGTTTATGCCCTGAACGACATATTCAACCGGGTCTTCGATTGTCACGATATTGCGGTCCGGGGTGTTCAAAGTTCCCATCGCGGAATAAAGTGTTGTGGATTTACCAGACCCAGTCGGACCGGTCACGAGGATAAGCCCGTGGGGATTCAGAATATTTTTTCGGAAAATTTGAAGTTCTTTTTCTTCAAACCCCAATTTCTCAAGATTTAATTGGAGGCCTTCTTTATCCAAAAGCCGCATGACGATTTTTTCTCCAAACACAGTCGGGATAGATGAAATTCTCAAGTCGATATCTTTCCCTGCGGACTGAATTTTTGTTCTTCCATCCTGGGGGATTCGGCGTTCAGTGATGTCCATGTCTCCCATCACTTTAAGGCGGGAAATGAGGGCACTGTGAATTTTCTTGGGCGGGGTGGGTTGCTCCTGGAGAACTCCGTCAATCCGGTATCGAATGGACAGCTTTTTCTCGCTGGGCTCAATATGAATGTCGCTGGCTCCTTTGGCCACCGCTTCGGTAATAATCAAATTGACTAATTTAACCGCGGGGGCTGTTTCCCCTTCCTCTTCGAGATCGAAAATATTTCCTTTTGAAAATTCGGTCGACGTAGGCGAGGCGTCATAATTATCCAAATCCATGTGATTAACAGCGTCCTGGAATTCATTGGGGGAGGCCGCTTTTTTCTTTTTCTTTGGAGAGTAATACCTTTCAAACGCTTCCTTGATGTCGTTATCGGAGGCGACGACCATCTTGATCTCGCATCCGGTGAGCTGCTTTAAATCGTCAGCGGCAAAAACGTTCAACGGATCGGCAATGGCGATGGTTAATTGATTTCCTTCTTTTTTGATGGGGAGGAGCATTTGACTTTTGGCGATATTTTCAGGGACCGTCTTCAAAACATCCTCGGAAATGTCCCCATATTCTTTGAGCGATATGTACGCCACTCCCGATTGCTTGCCCAAAATGGCCAGCAAAACGTCTTCAGAGAGAAAACCCATTTGAATGAGGACAGCGCCCAATTTGCCGCCCTTATCTTTCTGTTCCTTTAAGGCGGAATTCAGCTGTTCCTCGTTGATGAATCCCAGCTCAACCAGGTAATCTCCGAGTCTCTTGCGAGACGTATTGAAATATCGAACAGCCATTTATC
>JAKLIS010000378.1 GCA_022709485.1 Elusimicrobiota bacterium
ATGAAAAAAATCCGCGTACGCAAGACCGGCATATCCCCAAAGGAATCATAAAACCCATTCAAGCCTGGATTATTGCGGGGATATCCCTCCTCATTTATTTTTTTGCGGCATGGGACATTTCAGATTTTTGTCTCAAGCTCTCTCCCATTCCCATTACCTTATTCGCGGTCTATCCCTTTCTTAAAAGATTCACCAAGTGGACCCATGTATTTCTCGGACTTATCTGGGCTCTTGTTCCCATTGCCGGATTTCTCGCGATGAAATCTTCTTGGGAAGGCGCCGGTTCGGCGTTCATGCTGGCTTTGTTTAGTATTTTTTGGCTCGCCGGCTTCGATATTATTTACGCGGTTGGAGACGAAAAATTTGATAGAGCCTCCGGCGTTCATTCCTTGCCTGCCGCTTGGGGGCGTGAAAAAGCTCTTAAATTCGCGGCCTATATGCACCTGATTGCCTTTTTGGTTCTTGTCATATTATACGGCGTGTGGTTTCAGGGGCCCGTTACGGTGATGCTCCTCTTTTTCATCGGAGTTCTCCTACTTCTCGAACATCAATTCGTCCAATATGTGGATTTCGCGTTTTTTTATATGAACGTTTTAATTAGTTTTCTCGTATTGGGAATGGTGAGCGCGGGCATAAAAGGCGTATAAAATTATGAGAACGATTGTGGGCATAACGGGGGCATCCGGAGCGGCATTGGCGGTTGAGTTTTTAAAGCGGTGCCCCGGTGAAAAATATTTGATTGTGTCCCGGTGGGGCAAATCTGTTTTGTTTCAGGAAACCGGATTAACGGTTGAGGCGCTGGCGCCCCATGTCTCAAAAATTTTTTCCAATGAAGATCTAAATTCATCTTTTGCTTCAGGGTCTACTCAATTCGATCAGTTTGTCATTGTCCCCTGCTCAGTCACCACATTGGCCCGAATATCTCACGGGTTGGGTGAAAACTTGATTTCACGTGTGGGAGAAGTGGCCCTCAAAGAAAAAAGAACTCTTCTTTTGGGGCTTCGGGAAAGTCCTCTTTCGGCCATCGCGCTAGAAAACGCGTCGAAGCTGGCGAACCTGGGGGCGATCATCATGCCTCTTTCCCCCGCTTTTTATATGAAGCCTGCTTCACCGGAGCAGGCTGTTTCCCGGTTTGTGGATCATATGTTGGCCACTTTAAAACTCGCACCCATTTCGGGGTGGCGCGAGAACGAATTGCCTCATGCCTTTTCCTGATCTTCAAACCTTCCTGGCCTTCATCGAAAAGAAAGGCGACCTCAAACGTATTCCCGTTGAAGTGGACCCCCTATTAGAAATTACCGAAATCGCCACCCGCGTCGTGAAGGCCGATGGTCCGGCGCTCTTATTTGAACACGTCAAAGGATCGCCTTTTCCCGCCGTCATCAATATTTTCGGGTCCCAGCGGAGGATTGAATGGGCCTTTGGGCAGCCCCCCGCGCGAATCGCGGAAGAATGGATTCAACTGAAAGATTCCCTTCAAGGATTTTCGTTTTCTCAAATCTGGAACGCGCAAAAATTCCTAAAACCTGTTTTAAATTTCAGATTAAAAAAAGTGTCTTCGGCGTCTTTTCAGTCCCATTCCCTCAAGCCAGATATGGGAATTCTTCCCGTGGCCCAATCATGGCCGGAGGATGCCGGACGATTTTTCACCTTTCCTCTCGTCATTACCCGCAGCCCCGCCGATGGAAAACAAAACATGGGCGTTTACCGAATGCAGATCTTCAACGGATCGGAAACCGGGATGCATTGGCAGATTGGGAAAGGCGGCGGGTTTCATTTTCATCAAGCCGAGGAGCGCGGACAAGATTTAAATTTGGCGGTGGTGGTGGGAGCCGATCCCATCACGATGTTGTGCGGCGTGCTGCCTTTGCCCGAAGGCCTGGATGAGTTGGCTTTTGCGGGGTTATTGAGAGGAGAGGCGACCAGAACAATTCTCCTTAAAGATAGAAATCTTCATGTCCCAGCGG
>JAKLIS010000379.1 GCA_022709485.1 Elusimicrobiota bacterium
AGCCAAAATAATCAAAAAGATTGTTTCAAGAAACCAAGAAAGAATCTTAATGCCTTTTGTGCCTAGAATGGGAACAACCTTTAATGCGATTGAGGTCATGACCGCCGCAAAAATCACGTTGCTTAGGGTATTCCCCGTCAGAATAAGAATCAAAAGTTCGCGGGGTTCGGTCAGCCATTGGATGATATAGGGTTTTAAGAAAGGGTAGCGGACCGCCAGACTCTTGGATTTTTGAGGAGATATAGAAACGAGAGCGGTTTCAGCAGCTGAGAAAAGGCTGCTGACGATAAAACAAATGGCGGCGATAGTGAAAAGAAATAGAAAAGTCATTTTTTCAGAGCGAAAATTGACTTTACAATTTCTTCCTGCCTCCGCCACATGGATTTTTTAACAAGCGGTTTGTCGTCCCGGTATCCGACAATATGAAGCATTCCATGAACAGCCAGCCGCGTCAGTTCAACCCGGGGAATCTCCTGATAAAATCGAGCATTTTTGAGGCCGACCGAGACGCAAACGTAAACATCACCAAAATCCCCGGCATCTCCGAACGCCTTTGTCTCGTTTCGATAATCCGAATAATCGACGGTACCATTCCGATCATCTTTATTATGTTGGTGCCGTCCCAAAAGCTTAGATGGGACGGGACCTTTCCTCAACACCGTCGGGAATCCATTGTCACGGCGGAAACGGCAGTTTTTATCATAGGGGAAGGCGATGACGTCGGTGGGGCGATTTTTTTTGAAAAATTCCCGATTTAATTTCACGATGAATTTTTCATCGACAAAGATTATGTTCAAATCCCCTTTCGGATTTATATTTTCTTTTTTAAAAATCGACCGGGCGGCGCGTTGGAGAAGGGAAAGGGAAGGGATGTCACGCGTGGGCTTGCAGAGAACGAACCGGTTAATCACTTATTTGGGGGTGTGATGATTTCTTTTTTTCGCTTAAAAGCTTCGTCGGGATAGGGAATCCGGACATGATAGACGGTGAGGAGCGTCGCGGTGAAGCGCTCGGCGATGGTTTGAAGATCTTTAAGCGTAAGCGTGGTGTCATCAAGCTGCCCATCCAAAAATTTTCGATTGATGATGTTAAACACCAAATCCTGAATTCGCTGATGATTGGGCTCTTCTAAACTCCGGCTGGCGGCTTCAGTGGCGTCGGCCAGCATCAATATGCCGGTCTCCCGGGTTTGGGGTTTCGGGCCGGGATAACGATAAGACTCCTCGCTAATCTCCTCTTTTTCGGTTTCTTCTTCCTTCTCTTCAAGTTCCAGCGCTTTTTTGAAGAAGAATTCTATTTGGGAGGTGCCATGATGTTCGGCAATAAAATCAATAATCCGCTCATCTAGTTTTTGGGCGTGAGCCAAAGCGATTCCTTCTTTGACGTGAGAAATAATCACCAACCTTGAGAGGGAGGGACTTACTTTATCGTGGGGATTCCCGAGGGCCCCGATGTTTTCAATAAAGTATTCCGGTTTCACGATTTTTCTAATGTCGTGAAAATAGGCGCCCACCCGGCACAGCAAGCCGTTGGCCTCGATTGCGTTCGCGGCGTCTTCCGCCAAAGCCGCCACAATGAGTGAATGATGATATGACCCCGGCGCTTCCACGCTCATTTGTTTTAAAAGGGGATGATTGACGTCGGCCAATTCCAATAGCCGCATATTCGATGTCTGAGAGAAGAAAGCCTCCAAGAGAGGCAAAATTCCGAGACCTAAGAATGCCGCGGCCACGCCGGCGCCGAACGCCCAGGCAATCGTCATAAGCATCTGGTCCCATGTTAACCGCAGTTCAAAAGCGATGAATATGACAATCAAACCTTGAACCAATCCGGCCAAGATTCCCGCCTTGAATACCTGATACGCGGTCCGCGCTTTGGTCCCTATTACGACAATCGTCAAGGTTCCTAACACCCCAACAAGTGTGACCGGAAGAGACAATTGATTAACAATTCCCGCCACAAT